>JAIENF010000618.1 GCA_019751575.1 Burkholderiales bacterium | reverse complement strand
CCGCCACGGTCATCAGCGCGTTGATGTTGAGGCGCCCGTGTCGCAGCGCGACCAGCCCCTTCTTGTACACATCGAAGCCGGCCAGCCAGATCGCCAGGGCCGACAGCGCCAGGCCCGCTGCGGTCCACGCGCGCGTATCCGGGGCGAGATAGGACAGCAGTTCCGCGCCGACCGCCAGCAGCAGCGCACCGCCGAGCGGCCAGGCACCGCCGGAACCGGCCCCGTGCCCGTCGTCGTCGGGTCCCGTGGCATTCGGGGCGACGAACGCCAAATCGCTCCCGTCCGGGACCGGCTGGAGGTCGAACCCGGCATCGCGTATGGCGGCGACGGCCTCTTCAGTGACTGATGCGGGCGCGTCGATGACGATCGTCCGCTGAGCGAGTTGGAAGGTCAACGAACGGATGCCCCCGATGCGCTCGACCGCCAACCGGATCTCCGATTCCTCGCTCGCGCAGTCCATCGACGGGACACGGAACCGCTGCTGCCCGGCGATTGCCGCCCGGTCATTGGTACTCATGGGTATTCTCCGCAAGGCTGGGGCAACCATTGGAAACCCTGAAGTCGGTGTAGAGTCAAGCGGCTGACAGATGAGGGAGCACAGCATGCGCATCGGAGACCTGGCACAGGCGGCTGGCATTGCCGTCGAGACGATCCGCTTCTACGAACGCGAAGGGCTGATCCCTGCGGCGCGGCGCGCGGACAACAACTACCGGGTGTATGCCGCCGCGCACCTGGACCGGCTGGTGTTCATCCGCCACTGCCGCAGCCTCGACATGTCGCTCGACGAGATCCGCGCGCTCCTGCGGCTGCGCGAGCAACCCCGCCGGGGCTGCGAAGGGGTAAGCCTGCTGCTTGATGAACACATCGGGCACCTCACCCGCCGCATCCGCGAACTGCGCAGCCTGCAGAAAGACTTGCGGGCACTGCGCGCGCGGTGTGATGCGCCCGATACCGTCGATCAATGCGGCATCCTCAGCGGGCTGGATTCCGCCGTCGCGCCAGAGGACTCGAAACGGCCCCTTCGGCAGGTTGTTCGCGCGCATTGAGTACAGGACGCCCGCTGGCCAGATCCGGAGCGGACGTTACGAATTTGTAATCCCGGCGGACCGACCCATCCGCTAGAATCCACGCATGCGCCGCGCCTTGCTCATCCTGCTCGTCATCCTCATGCCCTTCCAGCCGGTCTGGAGCGGCGTGCTGGCCATGAGCGAGCAGGGATCGGAGGCAGCAGTCTTTCAGCACGACACTCACGAGCACGCGCGCTCGGTGTCTCACGGGCATGCTGCGTCGTCCGACAGTGGCACCGATGCTCAGGGATCACATGACACGTTCCACTGTCATGGTCACTACGTGCCCATTCCCCTCGCCCTGACAGTGCTGCCGATGCCGGGATCGTCCACGGCAGCGGACACGACTGCCGAAGCCAACGTATCCTCGCACGCCCCAGAAGTGCCCGATCGTCCCCAGTGGCCCGACCTCGCCTGATCGGCGGGGCCGGCAAATACCCTGTGGAGGGTTCCCGGTTGCACCTGCGCTAGTCCCTCGGGGACCCGCAGTCGCGACGCGATCTTGACGATCGCTGCCCGCCGATGTTCCGTGAATCGTAGCCTCGACGGAGAATCGGATGGATCGCAGGATCGGAGGAGTGTTCCTCCACGCAGGGCGCTGGCGCCTGCTCGTGGCGGCGTTGCTGGCATGGCCCGCCATGTCGGTAGCACAGGACATGCCGCGCACCGCAGGCTTGTCGCTCAGGCAGGCGTTTGAAGCGGCGTGGGCCCGGCAGCCTGAAGCCGCGGCGCTCGAGGCACGCCGGGAAGCGGCGCAGGCCGAACGCCGGGCTGCGCAGGCGTTTACACCGGAGCCGCCCGCACTGGAGGTGCTCGCACGGACGGACCAGGTGACCCGCGACAGAGGTGTGCGCGAGCAGGAGGTGGGCATCTCCCTGCCGCTGTGGCTGCCGGGCGAAAAGGCGCGCAGTGGCGCGCTCGCCGAGGCGGAGAGTCGGGTCGTCGAGACGCAGCTTCAGGCGGCACGCCTGCGCCTCGCCGGCGCGGTGCGGGAAGCCTACTGGGAATGGGTGCGCGCGCGCCTCGAGGTGGACCGTGCGACGGACCAGGTGAACAATGCACGCCGCCTGGCCGTCGACGTGGCGGCGCGCTTCAAGGCTGGCGACCTGGCACGGTCCGACCAGCACCTGGCCGACGGTGCTGTTGCCGCCGCCGAGGCGGGCCGCGCACAGGCGACGGCTGCCGCGCTGCGCGCCGAGCAGGAGATCCGTGCCCTCATCGGCGCGCAAGGCCTCGCGTCGCGCCTTGCCCCCCTGCCCGCCCCGTCCCCGGTGCCGGAGCCGGAGCCTCCCGCAGGACTGGAGAACGACAAGGCTGTACGAGACCATCCGGCGGTCGAAGACCTGCTCACGCGGGCCGAGGCTGCCGACCGCGCCGCCGCCCTGGCTGTCGTCCGTTCGCGGGCCAACCCGGACCTGACCCTGATCGGTGGACGGGCGCGCGACGGTTTCGGTGAGCCTTTCGGCCAGTCGGTGACCCTGGCCATGCGCATTCCCTTCGGAGGAACGGATCGCTATCGCGCACGGGTGGCCCGCGCGCGGGCCGATGCCACCGAGTTGCAGGTGCAGGCAGCGCTGGAGACGCAACGCGTCGCTGTCGCACAGTCGGCGGCAGGCCAGCGCATCGAATCGGCACGCCTGCAGGTGGCCGCGGCGGAGCGGCGCGCGCTCCTCGCGAACGAATCGCGCGCGTTCTTCGATCGATCGTTCCGCCTCGGGGAGACCGATCTTCCCGGGCGCCTGCGCGTCGAAGCCGAGGCCGTCGAGGCGCAGCGCCAGGCAGCACTCAGTCGCCTGGAACTGGCCGCCATCATTTCCGAAAGGCGGCAGGCGCTCGGCCTGCTGCCTGAATGACTCTGATGCGCTCCCCCGTGCTCCCTAACCTTTTCCTGCAAGGCACAGCGATGACCCGCACTGTTCAGGCGATCGCGCTCAGCATCGCCCTCCTGGCATCACACCCCGGCAGCGCATTTGCCGGCCCCGGCCACGACCATGGTGACGCGGCCCCCGCGTCCGGGGGTACGGCACTTCCGCGCTTCACCGCCGTGTCCGATCAGTTCGAGCTGGTCGGCATCCTGGACGGGCGGAAGGTGACGCTCTTCCTGGACCGCTTCGCCGACAACAGTCCCGTGCCGGAGGCACGCATCGATCTCGAAGTCGGTAC
>JAIENF010000567.1 GCA_019751575.1 Burkholderiales bacterium | reverse complement strand
CCGCGCCAGTGCGTTCGATGTCGGTGTCGCGCTGTCCCGGTTGTACGGGACGATGGTCGAGGCGCTGTGGGTCCTCGCGCCCTTGTTCGTCGCCAGCGCGCTGGTGGCGCTGCTCGCGCCGATGCTGCTGTCCGGATGGCTGTTCAGCGCCGAGGCCCTGCAGCCGAAGATGAGCCGGCTGTCGCCGGTCGCCAACCTCGGCCGCACGTTCTCCTGGCATGGGCTGGTCGAACTGGTCAAGGCCGTCCTCAAGATGGTGCTGCTCGGAGCCGTGCTGGTGGCGATGCTCTGGACACAGCGGGAAGCAATGGCGATGCTCGCGCTGGAGCCGATCGAGATGGCCCTTGCCCATGTCGGGTCGATGATGGCCGATGCATTCGTCGCGGTGATGCTGGCGATGCTGCTGATCGTCGCCATCGATGTCCCGTTCCAGATATGGAACCACGTGCAGCAGTTGCGCATGACGAAGGACGAGGTACGGCGGGAAGGCAAGGAGACCGAGGGAGATCCCGAGGTGAAGGGGCGCATCCGTGCCGTGCAGCGCGAGATGGCGCGGCGGCGGATGATGTCCGCCGTGCCCAAGGCCGACGTCGTGATCACCAACCCGACGCACTACGCGGTCGCGCTGCAGTACCAGGAAGGCCGCATGCGCGCGCCGCAGGTGGTGGCGAAGGGCACCCGCGAGACCGCCGAGCGGATCATGGCACTCGCGCGCGAGAACGACGTGCCGGTGCTGCGGGCGCCGCCCCTTGCGCGGTCGCTCTACAAGCATGCCGAAGTGGGCGAGGGCGTGCCGGCCGCGCTCTATGCTGCGGTCGCCGAAGTGCTGGCCTGGGTCTATCAGCTGCGGCTCGCCCGAGGCTATGGTTCGGTGCTCCCCGTCGCACCGACGGTGCTCGACGTGCCGGCCGCCCTCGACCCGGGGCCGGATCCCGACGACGCGGCGGCATCGGCCATGCCGGCCGGCATGCAGGCGCGCACGGTGGCCGGCCAGGACGCTGACCGATGAGTGCATTGCCGCCGCTCCCGGGGGCCGCGATCGGTTCGAGGCCCGGCGCGCTGGCGAGTTCGCAGTGGACGCGCGCGGCGGCGCCGATCCTGATCATCCTCGTGCTGGCGATGATGGTGCTGCCGCTGCCCACCCTCCTGCTCGACCTGCTGTTCACCTTCAACATCGCGCTGTCCATCATCGTGCTGCTGGTCGCGCTGTACACGCTGAAGCCGCTCGAGTTCTCGGTGTTCCCGACCATCCTGCTGGTCACCACGCTCCTGCGGCTTTCGCTCAACGTCGCGTCCACCCGGGTCATCCTGCTCGAGGGGCATACCGGGCCGGATGCCGCAGGCCAGGTGATCGAGGCGTTCGGCCACTTCCTGATCGGTGGCAACTATGCAGTCGGCCTGATCGTGTTCCTGATCCTGGTGATCATCAACTTCGTGGTGATCACCAAGGGTGCAGGCCGCATTGCCGAGGTCGCGGCACGCTTCACGCTGGACGCGATGCCGGGCAAGCAGATGGCGATCGATGCCGACCTCAACGCCGGGCTGATCCGCGAGGACGAGGCGCGCGCGCGGCGCCAGGCAATCGCCGCGGAGGCCGACTTCTACGGATCGATGGACGGCGCGTCCAAGTTCGTCCGCGGCGATGCCATTGCCGGCATCCTCATCGTGGTGATCAACATCGTCGCCGGGCTGGCGATCGGCATGCTCCAGCACGACATGAGCCTCGGCGATGCGACCAGCACCTACGTGCTGCTGACCATCGGCGATGGCCTGGTCGCCCAGATACCGGCGCTGGTCGTTTCCACCGCGGCCGGCATCGTGGTCAGCCGCGCCGGCAGCGAGCAGGACCTGTCCGACCAGTTCATCGGCCAGATGTTCAACCGGCCCCAGGTGCTCTACATCACGGCCGGGATGATCGGCCTGGTCGGCCTGATCCCGGGCATGCCCAACCTGGCCTTCATCGCGATCGCCGCAGGCCTGGGCTGGACCGGCTGGTACATGGCCCAGAAGCAGCAGCTCGCGGCCGCACTGCCGCCGCCGCCGCCACCGACGAGGGCGGAACCGGCCGAGGTCGGCTGGAACGACGTGGTGCCGGTCGACATGCTGGGCCTCGAGGTCGGCTACCGGCTGATCCCGCTGGTCGACCGCGCGCAGGACGGCGAGCTGCTCAAGCGCATCCGCGGCATCCGCAAGAAGGTCGCGCAGGACCTCGGCTTCCTCGTGCCGGCGGTGCACATCCGCGACAATCTCGAGCTGCGCCCGAACGCCTACCGGATCCTGCTGAAGGGCGTCGACGCCGGTACCGGCGAGGTGTTCCCCGGCATGTTCCTCGCGATCAACCCCGGGCGGGTGCTGGGCAACCTGCAGGGTACGGCGACGAAGGATCCTGCCTTCGGGCTGCCGGCCACCTGGATCGAGGCCGGCCAGCGTGACCAGGCGCAGAGCCTGGGCTACACCGTGGTCGACGCGGGGACCGTCGTGGCCACGCACCTGTCGAACATGATCCAGTCCAACGCCCACGAACTGCTCGGCCGCGAAGAGACACAGTCGCTGCTCGACCACATCGCGAAGGATTCGCCGAAGCTGGTCGAGGACCTCGTGCCGCGCGTGCTGAACCTGACCGTGGTCCAGCGGGTGCTGCAGAACCTGCTGGCCGACGGGGTGCACATCCGTGACATGCGCAGCATCATCGAGTCGCTCGCCGAGCATGGCCAGAAGACGCAGGACGCTGAAGAACTCACCACGCAGGTGCGGGTGGCGCTGGGCCGGGCGATCATGCAGTCGGTGTTTCCAGGCGCGGGGGAGTTGCCGGTAATCGCGCTCGACCCCACACTCGAGCAGATGCTGACCCAGATGACCCAGGGACGTGCCGGCGAAAAGAACGACAAGGGCGACAAGTCCGGTCGAGGCAATGAAGGCGCCGGCCTCGAACCCACGCTCGCCGAGAACCTGCTGCGCCAGGCGGCCGCGCTCGCGCAGACACAGGAGCAGTCCGGCCAGCCCGCCGTGCTGCTGGTGGCGCCGGCCCTGCGCGCGCTCCTGATGCGCTTCCTCAAGCGTGCAGTGCCGCAACTGAAGGTGATCTCGCATGCCGAGATCCCTGACAGCCGGACGATCCGCGTGGTCGCGGTCCTCGGAGGCCGGGGATGATCGTCCGCCGGTTCCAGGCAGCCTCCACGCGCGAGGCCCTGCGCGAGGTGCGCGAC
>JAIENF010000795.1 GCA_019751575.1 Burkholderiales bacterium | reverse complement strand
GCGACCGCCGCCTCCCGATCGCCGCGCATGTAGGGGTCGATGATCGAGCGGATGCCGTCCGGATAGGCGCCGCCGGTCATCGCGCCGGTGGCCCCGGCGTCGAGGTCCGAGAGCAGCGTGATCGCCTCTTCGCCGTCCCACGGACCTTCGATGGCCTCGCCGCCGAGCCGGATCAGCTCGCGCAGCTTGGTCGCCGCCCCCGGCGTCTCGATCTTGAAGTAGGCGAGATGCTCGATCTCCCGCGCCATGGCGGCGAGGAACGCGGCCGACATCGGGGTGCCGGCGATCGGCGCGTCCTGCACCATGATCGGGATGCCGATCGAATCGGACAGGCGCGCGTAGAACTCGCGGATCGCCCCTTCGCCCACCCGAAGCGTGGCACCGTGGTAGGGCGGCATCACCATCACCATCGACGCGCCGAGCGACTGCGCGCGGCGGCTGCGCTCGATGCACGTAGCCGTCGAGAAGTGCGTGGTGGTCACGATGACCGGCACGCGTCCCCCCACGTGCTCGAGGATCGCGCGCGCGAGCATCTCGCGCTCGTCGTCGGCGAGCGCGAACTGCTCGGAGAAGTTGGCGAGCACGCACAGCCCGTGCGAACCCGCGTCGATCATGAAGTCCACGCAGCGCAACTGCCCTGCGAGGTCGAGCGTGCCGTCTTCGTGGAAGATCGTCGGCACCACCGGGAACACGCCTCGGTAGCGCGGATTCGACAGCCCCGGCGCGCTCATCCCGTCACCTCGAAGTGGTCGAGGTACTTCGTCGACAGCGTGAGCCCGAGGCCGGGCACGTCGTCGGCGAGGTCGACATGGCCGTCGCGCGCCACCGGCTCGCCCTCGAAGATGTAGTAGAACAGCTCGTTGCCGACTTCCACGTCGAACATAGGGAAGTACTCGCTCATCGGGCAGTTCAGGCTGCTCATCGTCAGGTGGTAGTTGTGCATCTGCCCCGCGTGCGGGATCACCGGCACCTGGTAGGCCTCGCACAGCGCGTTGATCTTGTGCGCCATCGTGATGCCGCCCACCCGGTTGGTGTCGTACTGCACGACCGACACCGCACGCCGGTCGAGGAGCTGCCGGAATCCGAGAAGCGAGAACTCGTGCTCGCCGCCGGAGATCGGCACGATCCCCATCGCGTTCAGCTCGGCGTAGCCTTCGATGTCGTCGGCGATCACCGGCTCCTCGAGCCAGCGCGGCTGGAAGCGTTCCAGCCTGGGCAGCATGCGCTTCGCGTACTCGAGGTTCCAGCCCATGTAGCACTCGAGCATCAGGTCGCACTCGTAGCCGATCACCTCGCGCACCGCCTCGACCGACTTCAGGTTCTCGACCACGCCGCGCTGGCCGTGCGCCGGGCCGTAGCCGAAACGCATCTTGAACGCACGGAAGCCCTGGTCGAGATAGGTCTTCGCCTCCTTCTGCATCGCGTCCAGATCGGTACGGTACAGCTTGCTGTAGTAGCAAGGGATGCGTTCCTTCGTGCGCCCGCCGAGGAGCTTGAACACCGGCTTGCCGGTGCTCTTGCCGAGCACGTCCCAGATCGCGATGTCGACGGCGGAGATCGCGGCCATGCCTACGCCCTTGCGGCCCCAGGCGTGGGTCGCACGGTACATGCGCTGGTTCAGGTACTCGTAGTCCCACGGGTCCTGCCCGACGACGAGCGGGGCGAGGTATTCGTCGACGATCGCCTTGGCCACGCGCGGGGCGAGCGCGACGTTGCCCAGCCCGACGTGGCCGTCGTCGGTGCGCACCTCGACCACCGTCCACGCGTGGAAGCGGAAGGTGTTCATCGTGTCGTCGCCGCCCGCCACGCTGCGCGCGCGGTTGTCGTACACGAGGTCCATGGCGTTCGAGCAGAAGTTGCCCTGCGGGGGAACGGTGGGGCCGCGCCACTCGTAGACGCGCGCGCGTACGGATTCGATCTTCAAGCGTGTTCTCCCTTGCGCTGTTCGCGGTAGGCGCGCCCCATGCGGACGGCGATCGCGAACGCCTGCGCCATCGCGTTCGGATCGGCCCGGCCGGCGCCGGCGATGTCGTAGGCCGTGCCGTGCGCGGGCGTGGTGATCGGGATCGGCATGCCGCCCTGCACGGTGACGCCGCGCGAGAAGCCCAGCAGCTTGAGCGCGATCTGTCCCTGGTCGTGGTACATGGTGACGATGGCGTCGAACTCGCGCTCGCGCGCGCGCAGGAAGATGGTGTCGGGCGAGAACGGCCCCTTCACGTCGAGCCCGCGCGCGGCCAGCTCGGCGACCGCCGGGGCGATCACGTCGATTTCCTGGCGCCCGCAGGTGCCGCCGTCTCCGTTGTGCGGGTTCAGGCCCGCCACGGCCACTCGTGGGGCGGCCACGCCCGCGGCCTGCAGCGAGCGGGCGATCAGCGAGGCGGCCTCGATGACGCGCTCTCGGGTCACGTACCGGGGCACGTCGGCGAGCGGCACGTGCGACGAGATGCGCGAGGTCCACAGCCCGTCGAGCGTGTTGAACTCGCAGAAGTAGCTGTCTACCCCGAGATACTCGGCGAAGTGGTGCAGTTCGTCCTCGTGCTGCAGGCCGCCGAGCTTCATCGCGTTCTTGTTGAGCGGCGCGAAGCAGATCGCGTCGACCTGCCCGGCCAGCGTCGCGTCCATGCAGCGGTCGAGCACCGCGAGCGCCGAGGCGCCGCCCTCGGCACCGACGACGCCGGTGCGCACGGCCGCGGCATCCACGGTCTGCAGCGGGAGGAACGCCGCGCGCGAGCTGTCGGCGCGGCCGCGCACGGTGTCGAGCGAAGCGATCTCGTCCACCGCGATGCGCACGCCGGCGGTGCGCTGGCCCTGCTCCCACAGCCAGCGGTCGCCCAGCAGCACGACGTTGGCCTGTTCGCAGGTGGCGGGTATCGCCAGCAGCCTTGCGATCAGTTCGGCGCCGATTCCGGCGGGGTCGCCCAGCGTGAGGGCGACGACGGGCTTGTCGTTCGGGTTTGCCATGTCAGTCCACCGAGATGCCGCGCTTGCGGATGAGGTCCGAGTAGCGCCGGTTCTCCGCCTCGTGGAAGGCGGCGAACTGCGCCTGCGTGAGGGCCGACAGCTCGGCGCCGATCGCCTCCAGCCGCGAGCGCGTCTCAGGCATGCCGATGATGCGGTTCACTTCCTGGTGCACGCGCTGCTGCACCGCCGCCGGCGTGGTCGAGGGCATGTAGATGCCGTACCACGCCCCCATCTCCACCCCGG
>JAIENF010000261.1 GCA_019751575.1 Burkholderiales bacterium | reverse complement strand
GGCTATAATCGCTTTTCGAGTAGCATTCCAGTGCTCTTGGAATTTGTGGCTGGCGCACCGACCCAGCCGGGCACCCTCCACAAGCCGATCGTCAAGCCCGAAGACAGGGCAGCCAAGGCCGAGAAGAAGACGGCGAAGAAGAAGGAAGTCACGCCGTGGCAGGATCCGAACCTGAAGCGGCGTTCGATCAAGACGCGCGGCGACGTGATGGGCGCGCACGGCTGGCGCGGCGGGCGCGGGCCGGGTGGCCGTGGTCGCGGTGACGACGAGGGCAGCGGTTTCAACACGCCGGATCCCGTCGTGCACGAGGTGCTGGTGCCCGAGACGATCACCATCGGGGCGCTCGCCCAGAAGATGTCGATCAAGGCCGCAGAGGTCATCAAGCACCTGATGAAGCTCGGCACGATGGCGACCATCAACCAGGTGCTCGACCAGGAAACCGCGATGATCCTGGTCAGCGAACTCGGCCATGTAGCCAAGCCGGCGAAGCTCGACGACCCGGAAGCCTTCCTGGTCGAAGCCCAGCCCCATGCCGAACTCGTGCTCGAGCCGCGTGCACCGGTGGTGACCGTCATGGGCCACGTGGACCACGGCAAGACCTCGCTGCTCGACTACATCCGCCGTACCCGCGTGGCCAGCGGTGAAGCGGGCGGCATCACCCAGCACATCGGCGCGTACCATGTCGAGACGCCGCAGGGCATCATCACCTTCCTCGACACGCCTGGCCATGAAGCCTTCACGGCGATGCGTGCCCGCGGCGCGAAGGCGACCGACGTCGTGGTCCTCGTGGTGGCGGCCGACGATGGCGTGATGCCGCAGACGATCGAGGCGGTGCGCCATGCCAAGGCGGCGCAGGTGCCGCTGCTGGTCGCCGTCAACAAGATCGACAAGCCGGAATCCAACGTCGAGCGGATCAAGCAGGAACTCGCCGCGCAGGAAGTCGTGCCGGAAGACTGGGGCGGCGACACGCAGTTCATCGAGGTGTCGGCGAAGACCGGGCAGGGCATCGACAAGCTGCTCGAGGGCCTGCTGCTGCAGGTCGAGATCCTGGAACTGAAGGCGGCGCGCAACGCGCCGGCGCGTGGCCTCGTGATCGAGGCCCGCTTGGACAAGGGCCGCGGCCCGGTGGCCACCGTGCTGGTGCAGTCGGGCACGCTCAAGCGCGGCGACGTGATCCTGGCCGGCACCTCGTTCGGCAAGGTACGCGCGATGCTCGACGAGAACGGCAAGCCGGTGAACGAAGCCGGTCCGTCGATACCGGTCGAGATCCAGGGCCTGTCCGACATCCCGAGCGCGGGCGAAGAGGTCGTGGCACTTTCCGACGAACGCCGTGCGCGCGAGATCGCGCTGTTCCGGCAGGGCAAGTTCCGCGACGTGCGGCTTGCTAAGCAGCAGTCGGCGAAGCTCGAGAACCTGTTCGACAACGTTGGTGAAGGGGCGGCGAAATCCCTCGCGCTGGTCATCAAGGCCGACGTGCAGGGTTCGGCCGAGGCCCTGGTGCAGTCGCTGCTGAAGCTGTCCACCGAGGAAGTGAAGGTCACGATCGTGCACAGCGCGGTCGGTGCGATCACCGAATCGGACGTGAACCTGGCCCTTGCCTCGCGCGCGGTGGTGGTCGGCTTCAACACGCGCGCCGATGCCACCGCCCGCAAGCTGATCGAGAGTTCGGGCGTCGACGTGCGCTACCACGACATCATCTATGACGTGGTCGACGAGGTGAAGGCCGCGCTGTCCGGCATGCTCACGCCGGATCGCAAGGAGTCGATCCTCGGCCTGGTCGAGATCCGCCAGGTGTTCCGCATCTCGAAGGTCGGCGTGGTCGCCGGCTGCTACGTGACCGAGGGCCTGATCAAGCGGGGTGCACAGATCCGGCTGCTGCGCGACAGCGTGGTCGTGTACACCGGCGAGCTCGATTCCCTGAAGCGATTCAAGGACGACGTGCGCGAAGTCAAGTCCGGGTTCGAGTGCGGCCTGTCGCTCAAGAACTACAACGACATCCAGGTCGGCGACCAGCTCGAGGCGTTCGAAGTGGTCGAAGTCGAGCGCACGCTGTAGTGCCACGTTCGAACCCCAGGGCCCGGCGGGTGGCCGAACAGATCCAGCGGGAACTGTCCGGCCTGATCCGCCTCGACCTGGACGACCCTCGGGTCGGACTGGTCACGATCACCGATGTCGAGGTGACCGGCGACCTGGCGCATGCGAAGGTGTTCTTCACCGTCCTCGACGAACACGGTACCGGTGTCAAGGCCGAGCCGGGTGCGGTGGCTGTCGCCGGAGGCGAAGCCGCGGACCCCAAGGCGGACACGCTGGCCGGGCTGCAGCGTGCCGCCGGCTTCCTGCGCGCCCAGCTGGGCCACCGCCTGCTGCTGCGCAGCGTGCCCCAGCTGCACTTCACCTATGACGAATCGGTCGAGCGCGGCGTGCGGTTGTCGCGGCTGATCGACCAGGCGAACGACTCCGGTTCGCAGTCCTGATCGGAACTCGCTGACCATGGCTGCAGGCAAGGGCGTTGCCGGCGGACAGCGGCGCCGCCCACCCGCGATCGAGATCGATGGCGTGGTGCTGCTCGACAAGCCGGAAGGGCTGAGCTCGAACGCCGCGCTCCAGCGCGCCCGGCGCTGCTTCAGCGCAGCGAAGGCAGGGCACACCGGTACCCTCGATCCGATGGCCACCGGGCTGTTGCCGGTCTGCCTCGGCGACGCGACCAAGTTCTCGCAGGGCCTGCTCGACGCCGACAAGGCTTACCTGGCAACGGCGCTGCTCGGCATCGCCACCGATACCGGCGACCGGGAAGGGCAGGTCGTCGCCGAACGTCCGGTCGACGCGACCCTGGCGCAGGTGCAGGCGGCCCTGGCATCGCTCACCGGCCCGCTCGATCAGGTGCCGCCGATGTACAGCGCCCTGAAGCACCAGGGACAACCGCTGTATGCCATCGCACGAGCCGGCGGCGACGTGGCCCGCGCGGCGCGCAGCGTCCGCATCCATCGGCTGGAACTGCTCGAGTGGGACAGTCCGCGCCTGACGTTCCAGGTGTCCTGCAGCAAGGGCACGTACGTGCGCACGCTGGCGGAGCAGATCGCCGAACGGCTCGGCACGGTGGCGCACCTCGTCGCCCTGCGTCGTACGGCGGTGGGGCCCTTCAGCCTGGAAGCCGCAGTGACGCTGGCAGACCTCGAGGCCGCTGCGCCCGAACGGCGAGCGG
>JAIENF010000089.1 GCA_019751575.1 Burkholderiales bacterium | reverse complement strand
GGGCCTGGGTTCGGTGGCCACCGGCATCAATGTCGCGACGATCCAGAACGTCAACGGCCAGGCGATCACGCTGCACCAGAAGTTCAAGGACCGGCGCGACCCGAAGACCTGGAAGGGCATGCGCTTCGCGGTGCCTTTCGAGTACTCGATCCACAACTTCCTGCTGCGCTACTACGTGGCCGAGGCCGGGCTCGATCCCGACAAGGACATCCAGATCCGGGTCACGCCGCCGCCGGAGATGGTGGCCAACCTGCGCGCGGGAAACATCGACGGCTTCCTCGGGCCCGAGCCATTCAACCAGCGCGCGGTGTTCGACGGCATCGGCTTCATCCACCTGCTCACGCGCGAGCTCTGGGATGGCCATCCCTGCTGTGCGTTCGGCGTGTCCGACGCCTGGATCAAGCAGCATCCCAACGCGTTCGCCGCGCTCTACCGGGCGATCCTCAATGCGCATGCGATGGCGCGCGACCCGAAGCACCGGTCGATGATCGCCAATGCCATCGCGCCGACCCAGTACCTGAACCAGCCGTTCGAAGTGATCGAGCAGGTGCTGGTCGGAACCTACGCCGACGGACTCGGGAACATACGCAAGGAACCCAACCGCATCGACTTCGACCCGTTCCCGTGGGGCACGATGGCCGTCTGGATACTGTCGCAGATGAAGCGCTGGGGCTACGTGAAGGGGGACGTGAACTACCGGCGCATCGCCGAGGAGGTGTTCATGATCACCGACGCACGCAAGGCGATGGCCGAACTCAAGATGACGGCGCCCAAGGATGCCTATCCGCGCATCCGGGTGATGGGCAAGGAGTTCGACCCGGCGAAGAACGTCGACCAGTACATCAACAGCTTCGCGATCCGCCGGACCTGAGCCGCCGCGTCCCTCTCCCGAACGATCCGGAGTCAACATGTTCAGCAACCTCGCAAGGTCGCAGGGCCTTAGCGCCGGCATCCTGTCGGTCTGCATCCTGCTGGTGGTGCTTGCACTGTGGCATTTCGCCACCGCGCCCGTGCCTGCGCCCCAGCATGCCGATCCGGAGTATGCCCGGCTGATGGGCGGCCAGGGGCAGACCACTTCCGGCCTGCCCACGCTGCCGCAGATGGGCACCGCCATCTGGAAGCACCTGTCCAATCCGTTCTATGACAACGGCCCGAACGACAAGGGCGTCGGCATCCAGGTCGGCTATTCCATCGGGCGCGTGCTGCTCGGCTTCATGCTCGCGGCCATCGTGGCCATTCCGCTCGGGTTCGCGGTGGGCATGTCGCCGCTGCTGTTCAGGGCGCTGAATCCGTTCATCCAGGTGCTGAAGCCGATCTCGCCGCTCGCCTGGATGCCGCTTGCGCTCTACACGATCAAGGACTCGACCATCTCGTCGATCTTCGTGATCTTCATCTGTTCGATCTGGCCGATGCTGATCAACACGGCGCATGGCGTCGCGTCGGTGCGGCGCGACTGGCTGAACGTCGCGCGCACGCTCGAGGTGGGCCGGTTGCGTACGGCCCTGCGTGTCGTGCTGCCTGCCGCCGCGCCAACCATCCTGACCGGGATGCGGATCTCGATGGGCATCGCATGGCTGGTCATCGTGGCCGCCGAGATGCTTGTCGGTGGAACGGGCATCGGCTACTTCGTCTGGAACGAATGGAACAACCTGTCGCTCACCAACGTGATCTTCGCGATCCTGATGATCGGCGTGGTCGGCATGCTGCTCGACCTGGTGTTCGGCGTGCTGACCCGGCTGGTCAGCTACCAGGAGTGATTCGATGAGCGCATACCTCAAGGTCGAGAACCTGAGCAAGGTGTTCCCGTCGCAGCGCGGCGGCGATCCGCTGACCGTCTTCGACGAAGTGAACTTCACCATAGAGCAGGGCGAGTTCGCCTGCATCATCGGCCACTCCGGCTGCGGCAAGTCGACCATCCTCAACGTGCTGGCCGGTCTCGACGAGGCCAGTGGCGGATACGTGATCATGGATGGACGCGAGGTGCGCGGGCCCAGCCTCGATCGTGGCGTGGTCTTCCAGGGCCACGCCTTGATGCCCTGGCTTTCGGCCGAGCGGAATGTCGCGTTCGCCGTCCAGTCGCGGTGGCCGGACTACGACGCACGCAAGGTCAAGGCCGTGTGCGACCAGTACCTCGGCATGGTGGGCCTGGCCGGGTCGGAGCACAAGCGCCCGTCCGAACTGTCCGGCGGCATGAAGCAGCGCGTGGGCATCGCGCGTGCGTTCGCGATCGAACCGAAGATGCTGCTGCTGGACGAACCGTTCGGCGCGCTCGATGCGCTCACCCGCGGGGTGATCCAGGAAGAACTGCTGAAGATCTGCGCCCAGACCCGGCAGACCGTGTTCATGATCACCCACGACGTCGACGAGGCGATCCTGCTCGCCGACAAGATCCTGCTGATGACCAACGGCCCGGACGCGCGCATCGCGGAGGTGGTCGTCAACACCATGCCGCGCAGCCGGAACCGGCAGACCCTGCACAAGGATCCGCAGTTCTACCGTATCCGGAACCACCTGGTGGATTTCCTGGTCAATCGCTCGAAGACCTTCCGCGCCGATCCGCCGGCGGGCTTCGATCCGCGCAACCCGCCGCAACTCAGGCCCGGCCTCGATCCTTCCGAGGCGCCGGGTGCGGAAGCCCTGGCCAGCACTGCCGCGTGAGCGCCAGTGCCCCGAAAGTGAAGCAGTCGTTCCCCGTCGAAAGAGGAGAGATGCAATGAAACGAGATCCCAACGAAGCGCTGATGATGCCCGCGCGGCCGATGACCCGCGACGACGTGACCGCCAGGATCGTGTCGATCAAGATCCAGAAGGGCCTGAAGTGGGCCGACATCTCGAAGAAGGTCGGCGAGAGCAAGGAGTGGGTCACCGCGGCCTGCCTCGGCCAGATGACCCTCACGAAGAAGCAGGCCGATACCCTCGGCAAGTTGCTCGGCCTGACGAAGGAAGAGATCACGCTGCTGCAGGTCGTCCCCTACAAGGGTTCGCTGCCGACGGCAGTGCCCACCGACCCGTTGATCTACCGCTGGTACGAGATCGTCAGCGTCTACGGCACGACCATCAAGGAACTGATCCACGAGGAGTTCGGCGACGGCATCATGAGCGCGATCGATTTCTCGATGGACATCACGCGCGAGCCCGACCCGAAGGGCGACCGGGTGAAGGTGGTGCTGAGCGGCAAGTTCCTGCCCTACAAG
>JAIENF010000458.1 GCA_019751575.1 Burkholderiales bacterium | reverse complement strand
GGCAGGTCTCTTCCTCGCTGGTCGGGTTCACCAGCACCGAAGGATCGGTCTCGGCGGTCGTGCCCAGGTGCAGCAGCAGCGTGGCGTCGCCGCCGTCATCGAGGATCATGTTCGTGTAGCCGCCATCGGGCCACTCGAAGATGCGGTGGGTGTAATCCCAGTAGTCGGCCAGGGACTCGCCCTTGACCGCGAACACCGGGGTGCCGGCGGCGGCGATGGCCGCAGCGGCATGGTCCTGCGTCGAGTAGATGTTGCACGAAGCCCAGCGGACCTTGGCGCCCAGGGCTTCCAGCGTCTGGATCAGCACGGCGGTCTGGATGGTCATGTGCAGCGAACCGGTGATGCGTGCACCGCGCAGCGGCTGCTGGCTCTTGAACTCTTCGCGTATCGCCATCAGGCCGGGCATTTCGGTCTCGGCGATCGCGATTTCCTTGTCGCCCCATGCGGCCAGGGCAAGGTCGGCTACCTTGAAGTCTTCGGTTGCGGCGGATTTCAGTACGGCGCTCATCTCGCGCCCCCCTTTCTTTTCAGAAAAAAGTTTGCGAGCGCCGTTGCAGAGACCAGACCGCTTCGAGCCTGGCAATCGCGGCCCTGCAGGTCGGTGACCCGTGGCTGGCGGTTGCTGCAGCGCTCCTCGAAGCGGGCGGAGTGTAACCCAGGTGGTCGGGCGCATGCAGGCATTTTTACCTGTCGCGCGCGAGTCGATCCGTTACGCGTGCAGGGCACCCGTTCAAGCCGCCTTCGGACGCGTCGTGGGCGCATTGTCGCCGGCCCAGATGACGTCGAGATCGCGGAAATTCCACTTGTCCGGATCCTCCCGGCCGGCGATGCGGTCCGTCTCGCCCTTGTGCGACAGGTCGACGATCTCCGGCGGGATGCGCATGTCGGCGCGGGTCGAGAAGAACAGCTTCACCTTCGGCGTGGTGAGGGCGGCCTCGTTCTGCTCGATCACGACGCCCAGTCGGCCCGAAGCCATGCGCACCAGGGAACCGACCGGATAGATGCCGACGCTCTTCACGAAGGCATGGAACACGCGCTCGTCGAAATGCCCGTGGGCCCATTCCGCCATCCTGCGGATCGACTCGGCCGGATTCCAGCCGGCCTTGTAGGGACGGTTCGACGTGATGGCGTCGTATACATCGCACACGGCCCCCATCTTCGCGTAGAGGCTGATGCGGCTGCCGTCGAGCCGGTTCGGATAGCCGTTGCCGTCGATGCGCTCGTGATGGTGCAGGCAGACATCGAGGGCCATCGCGCCTGCGGTGCCCGACTCCAGCAGCAGGCCGTGCCCGAGCTCTGGATGCTTCTTCATCACGTCGAACTCGGCCTCGGTCAGCTTGCCCGGCTTGTTCAGCACCTCGGACGGGACCAGTGCCTTGCCCAGGTCGTGCAGCAGGCCTGCCATGCCCGCTTCGCGCAACTGCGATGCTTCCAGGCCGAGCTGACGACCGAGCGAGATCATCAGTCCGCAGACGGCGACCGAATGCATGAAGGTGTAGTCGTCCGCAGTCTTCAGGCGGGCGAGGCTGACCAGCGCACCCGGATTGCGTTCGATCGATGAATTGATCTCGTCGACCAGGCCGAGTGCGCTCTCCGCGTCGATCGCCTTGCCCATCCGCGCTTCCGAGAACATCGAGATGACCGCGCCCCTGGCCTTCTGGCAGATGCGCGTGGCGCGTTCGAGCTCGGCCTCCATCGAGACGCGTGCCGGCCGGGCGGTCTCCACGGCACGGGCGAGTTCGAGGTCGATCTGCCGGTCGACGTCCTCCCGCAACACCGCGGGGGGCGATCCATCGCCGGTCCCGGACTCGACATCGAGGCCCTTCGACGCGTCGATCCATACCTCCTGCACCCCGCCCTCGACGATGCGTGCAAGGTCTCGCTCCTGCTTCAGCATGAAGCGGGAGCGCCAGAATGGATGATCCAACCACGAGCCGCAGAGTTCATGCACATGCATGCCCACGCGCAACTGGCTGACCGGGATTCGTTTCAACATGGGGAGGCAGAAAGACGGGTCAGCGATATCCTTCCGTTTACGGCTGGCAGGGCGAATACTTGAGCGTTCCCGGTCGGTCCAGAGGAGGCATTGACCATGGCAGCAGGCAACGCAGGCGCGATCGACGACCTGCTCTCGCGGGTCCGACCGGTCGCGGACTTCCCGATTCCGGGCGTGACCTTCCGGGACCTCACGCCGCTGTTGGCCGAACCGGCGGCCCTCGGCCGTGCCGTCTCGGCCCTCGCCGATCCGTTCCGCGGCGCGGGGATCGCGCAGGTCGCAGGCATCGAGGCGCGCGGCTTCGTGTTCGGCGCGCTGGTCGCTCGGGAGCTGGGCGCGGGGTTCGTGCCGCTGCGCAAGCCGGGCAAGCTGCCGTCGCGCGTCGAATCGGTGAGCTATGCGCTCGAGTACGGCACGGCATCGCTGGAGGTCCATTGCGATGCGCTTCCCGCAGGCGCGCCGGTGCTGCTGATCGACGACGTGCTGGCTACCGGGGGTACGGCGGCCGCTGCCGTCGAACTGCTCGGGCGCCTCGGGGCGCGCCTGGCCGGCGTGGCTTTCCTGCTGGAACTGCCCGCGTTGCAGGGGCGGGCACGGCTTCCCGGCCTCCACGTGCACAGCGTGCTGAGGGCCTGAGCCAGGCGACGAACCTGGAAGGTCCGGTCCGGCAGCCGGAAATGAAAACGCCCCGCAGTGCGGGGCGTTTCGTTGCAGCCGGGTCGACGCACCCGATGGATCAGAGCCCGGCGTCGGCCTTCAGTGCGGCGGCCTTGTCGGTCTTCTCCCACGTGAACTCGGGCTCGTTGCGCCCGAAGTGGCCGTAGGCCGCGGTCTTCTCGTAGATCGGACGCAGCAGGTCGAGGCTGTGGATGATGCCTTTCGGACGCAGGTCGAAGTGCTTCTCGACCAGCTTGGCGATCTTCTCGTCGGCGATCTTGCCGGTGCCGAACGTCTCGACCAGCACGCTGACCGGCTTGGCGACGCCGATCGCGTAGGCGACCTGCACTTCGCACTTGCTGGCCAGGCCGGCGGCGACGATGTTCTTCGCCACGTAGCGGCCGGCGTAGGCGGCCGAACGGTCGACCTTCGACGGATCCTTGCCCGAGAACGCGCCGCCGCCGTGGCGCGAGTAGCCGCCATAGGTGTCTACGATGATCTTGCGACCGGTCAGGCCGGTATCGCCCTGGGG
>JAIENF010000576.1 GCA_019751575.1 Burkholderiales bacterium | reverse complement strand
CGACACCATCTCGAACCTGTCGGCGATGGATGCCGACATGTTCGTCGTGCGCCATGCGCAGAGCGGCGCGCCGTTCCTGATCGCCAGCCACGTGCGCGAAGGCATCAGCGTGATCAATGCCGGCGACGGGCGCCACCAGCACCCGACCCAGGCGCTGCTCGACATGTACACGATCCGCCACTACAAGCAGGCATTCACCGACCTCGTCGTGGTGATCGTCGGCGACGTGCTGCATTCGCGGGTCGCGCGTTCGCAGATCCATGCGCTGTCGATCCTCGGCGTGCCCGAGATCCGGGTCGTCGGGCCGAAGACGCTGGTGCCCGATTCGCTCGGCCGCATGGGCGTGCGCGTGTTCAACCGGATGGAAGAGGCATTGAAGGGCGTCGACGTGGTTTCGATGCTGCGCCTGCAGAACGAACGCATGGACGGCGGCCTGCTGCCCAGCGCACAGGAGTACTACAAGAGCTATGGACTCACTGCCGAGCGGCTCGCACTGGCGAAGCCCGATGCGATCGTGCTGCACCCCGGCCCGATGAACCGGGGCGTCGAGATCGAGTCCAGCGTGGCCGACGGGTCGCAGTCGGTGATCCTGCCGCAGGTCACCTTCGGCATCGCGGTACGCATGGCGGTGATGTCGATCCTGGGGGTGGGCTGAGATGGCCGGGCAACTGGTGATCCATGGCGGCACGGTGGTCAATCCGGTCACCTGCCGCGAATACCTCGCGGACATCGCGATCGAAGGCGGCATCCTCTGCGCGATCGGGGCCGTGCCGGACGGCTTCCGCAATGCGCGCCGCATCGACGCCACCGGGCTGGTGGTCGCCCCGGGGCTGGTCGACCTCTCGGCGCGGCTGCGCGAGCCGGGCTACGAATACAAGGCCACGCTCGAATCCGAACTCGCCGCGGCGGTGGCGGGCGGCGTCACCAGCCTGGCCTGTCCGCCCGACACCGACCCGCCGCTGGACGAACCGGGCCTGGTCGAGATGCTGAAGTACCGCGCGCAGACGCTGGCGCTGTCGCGGGTGTACCCGGTGGGTGCACTGACCCAGGGCCTGTCCGGCGAACGCATCACCGAGATGGCCGAACTCACCGAGGCCGGCTGCGTCGCTTTCTCGCAGGCCGACCACCCGGTGACCGATACCCGCGTGCTGATGCGCACGATGCAGTACGCGGCGAGCTTCGACTTCCCGGTCTGGCTGCGGCCGCAGGAGCCCTTCCTCTCGCGCGGCGGCGTCGCGCACAGCGGCGAGGTGTCCACGCGGCTCGGGCTGCCCGGCATCCCGGTGTGCGCCGAGACGATCGCGATCGACACGCTGGTCACGCTGGCCCGCCTGACCGGCGCGCGGCTGCACCTGTGCCGATTGTCCAGCGGACAGGCCGTCGAGCAGGTGCGCGCGGCACGCGCCAGCGGACTGGACATCACCTGCGACGTCGCGGTCCACCACCTGCACCTGTGCGACATGGACATCGGCTACTTCGATTCGCACAGCCACCTGGTGCCGCCGCTGCGCAGCGGGCGCGACCGCGACGCACTGCGCGCCGCACTCGCCGACGGCACCATCGACGCCGTCTGTTCCGACCACACGCCGGTCGACGAGGACGCCAAGCAGCTGCCGTTCGGCGAATCCGAGGCCGGCGCGACCGGCCTCGAGCTGCTGCTGCCGCTCACGCTCAAGTGGGCGGCCGAGCAGTCGGTCGACCGCGCCACCGCGCTCGCGCGGATCACCTGCGACCCGGCACGCATCCTGCGCCTGCCGGGTGGCCGGATCGACGTCGGCGCGCCAGCCGACCTCTGCCTGTTCGATCCGCTCGAAGACTGGGTGGTGGGCCCGAAGAGTCTCGTGAGCCAGGGCAAGAACACGCCGTTTTCCGGGCTGCCGATGCTCGGCCGGGTGCGCCACACGGTGGTCGCGGGCGAACCGGTTTTCTCGCGCACCGGCTGACCCCGCCGGCGGCCGCGGCGGCCGGCACCGGGCGTGGCCATACCCAGACCTTTGGAGCAGATGATGGACAACCCCCTCCTCGACCTCTCGGACAAGCCCCGCTTCGGCGACATCCGCGTCGAACATGTCGACCCGGCGATCGAATCGCTGCTGGCACGCAACCGGGAGCAGATCGCCCGCATCGCGGCCGACCCCGCCACGCCCGACTGGGACGGTTTCGCCGCCCCGCTGGAGGATGCCTCCGACCGGCTGCGCCGTGCCTGGGGGCTGGTCGGCCACCTGAACGCGGTGATGAACAGCCCGGAACTGCGCGAGGCCTACAACGGCAACCTGCCGCGGATCACCGAGTACTACACCGAGATCGGCCAGAACGAGGCGCTGTTCTCGAAGTACAAGGCGCTCGCGGCGAGCGAGGGCTTCGCCCGGCTGTCGCCGGCCCGGCGCAAGGTCATCGAGAACGAGGTACGCGACTTCCGCCTGTCCGGTGCCGAACTGCCGCCGGCGCAGAAGCAGCGCTACCGCGAGATCAGCGAGCGGCTGGCCACCTTGTCGTCGCGCTTCTCCGACAACGTGCTCGATGCCACCAACGCGTTCTCGCACTACGAAACCGACCGTGCCGCGCTGGCCGGCCTGCCCGAGGACGCGATCGAGGCCGCCGCCGAAGCCGCCAAGGCCGAGGGCCGCGAGGGCTACCGCTTCACGCTGCAGGCGCCTTCGTACATGCCGGTCATGCAGTATGCGGACGACCGCGCCCTGCGCGAAGGCCTGTACCGCGCCTATGTCACCCGCGCATCCGAGTTCGGCAAGCCGGAATGGGACAACAGCCCGCTGATCGGCGAGATCCTTTCACTGCGCCATGAGCTGGCGAAGCTGCTCGGCTTCCCCGATTTCGCCGGCCTGTCGCTCGCCGCGAAGATGGCCGACTCCGCGCAGCAGGTCGACGAGTTCCTGCGCGAGCTGGCCGCCAAGGCACGCCCGTTCGCCCTGCGCGACCTCGAGGAACTGAAGGCGTTCGCCGCCGACCGGCTGGGCATGCACGACCTGCAGTCCTGGGACCTCACCTACGTGTCCGAGAAGCTGCGCGCCGAACGGTATTCGTTCTCGGACAACGAGGTGAAGCAGTACTTCCCCGAGCCGCAGGTCCTGCCCGGCATGTTCCGCGTGGTCGAGACGATCTACGGGCTCACGATCACC
>JAIENF010000702.1 GCA_019751575.1 Burkholderiales bacterium | reverse complement strand
ACCTGTCCTACGCGATGTCCGTCGTGAAGGGCCGTGCGCTGCCCGATGTCTGTGACGGCCAGAAGCCGGTCCAGCGCCGCATCCTGTTCGCGATGCGCGAACTGGGGCTGACCTCGACGTCGAAGCCGGTGAAGTCGGCGCGCATCGTGGGCGAGGTGCTGGGCAAGCTGCATCCGCATGGCGACCAGTCGGCCTACGACGCGATGGTGCGGCTCGCGCAGGATTTCACGATGCGCTATCCGCTGGTCGACGGGCACGGCAACTTCGGTTCGCGCGACGGCGACGGCGCGGCTGCGATGCGCTACACCGAGGCGAGGCTGGCGCCGATCGCGGAACTGCTGCTGTCCGAGATCGACCAGGGGACGGTCGACTTCGTGCCGAACTACGATGGCGCGTTCCGCGAGCCGACCCTGCTGCCGGCACGCCTGCCGATGCTGCTGCTCAACGGCGCGTCGGGCATCGCGGTCGGCATGGCCACCGAGGTGCCGTCGCACAACCTGCGCGAGGTGGCGTCGGCCGCGGTCGCCCTGATCCGCAACCCGAAGCTCGACGTCGATGCGCTGCGGGCCATGGTCCCCGGTCCGGATTTCCCCGGCGGGGCGCAGATCATCTCGCCCGACGAGGACCTGCGCGCGGCCTACGACACCGGGCGCGGTTCGCTGAAGGTTCGCGCGCGCTGGGTGTTCGAGGAGATGGCGCGCGGCCAGTGGCAGGCGGTGATCACCGAACTGCCGCCTGGCGTGTCGGTGCAGAAGGTACTCGGCGAGATCGAGGAACTCACCAACCCGAAGGTGCGCACCGGCAAGAAGGCCCTCAGCCAGGAGCAGGCCCAGCTCAAGCAGCTCACGCTGTCGGTGCTCGAGAAGGCACGCGACGAGTCGAGCAAGGACGCGCCGGTACGGCTGGTGCTCGAGCCGCGCAGTTCCCGGCTCGACCGGGACGAGTTCATCAACACGCTGCTGGTGCACACCAGCATGGAGTCCAGCGTGTCGGTGAACCTGGTCACGATCGGCCGCGATGGCCGGCCCATGCAGAAGTCGCTGCGCGGCGTGCTCGCCGAATGGATCGAGTTCCGGTTCGATACCGTGCGCCGGCGCTGCGAGCACCGGCTGGCCCAGGTCGACGAACGCATCCATGTCCTCGAAGGCCGGATGCTGGTCCTGCTCAACGTGGACGAGGTGATCCGGGTCATCCGCAACGCCGACGAGCCGAAGCCCGAGCTGATGTCCGCGTTCAAGCTGTCCGAGCGCCAGGCCGAGGACATCCTCGAGATGCGCCTGCGCCAGCTGGCGAAGCTCGAGGCGTTCAAGGTCGAGCAGGACCTCGAGGCGAAGCGCGGCGAACGGGCCGAGCTGGTCGAGCTGCTCGAGAATCCCGCCTCGATGAAGAAGCTGGTGATCAAGGAGATCGAAGGCGACGCGAAGCAGCATGGCGATGCGCGCCGCACGCTGATCAAGGCGTCCGAACGCGCGAGCGTCGAGGTGGCGGTGGTGGACGAGCCGGTGACCGTGATCTTCTCGTCCAAGGGCTGGGTGCGGGCACGAACCGGGCATGGCCACGACTGGACCCAGTTCACCTTCAAGGAAGGCGACGCGCTGCAGTACGCGCGCGAGGTGCGCACGGTAGACCAGGCGGTTTTCCTCGACACCCGCGGCCGGGCGTACACCGTGCCCGTGGCGCAGCTCCCGGGTGCGCGCGGCGACGGCGTGCCCGCGCCCTCGCTGCTGGATGTCCAGGAAGGCGCCCGGGTCACGCAGATGATCGCGGGCCGTCCCGAGGACTGCGTGATGCTCGGCGGCAGCGGCGGTTACGCGTTCTGGTGCACGCTCGGCGACATGCTGTCGCGGATAAAGGCCGGAAAGCAGTTCATGGGGCTTGCGCCGGACGAAGAGCCGGTGAAGCCGGTGCTGTTCCAGCCGGCGTCCGCGCCCTCGGTGGCCGCCGTGTCCGGCTTCGGGCGGCTGCTGGTGTTCCCGATGGAAGAGTTCAAGCAGTTGTCCGGCGGCGGGCGCGGGGTGATCGCGATCGGTCTGGACGACGGCGAGAAGCTGGTCGCGATCGGCCCCTGCAACGGCAAGTCGTTGCGGCTGGGCGGCGCCGGAAAGGCGGGCAAGGCCGGCGAAATCGAGATCCGGGGTGCCGACCTCGAGGCCTACGCCGGTCGCAGGGCGCGCAAGGGCCTGTTGCTGCCGAAGAAATTCCGGGCGGACGAGATACTTCCCGGTCCGGGCTGATGTTTTCCCTGTTTAGGATTTGACAAGCGCGCCGGTCAGCGCCAAAATCCGCGATTCGCATTTTGGAGGGGTTCCCGAGCGGTCAAAGGGATCAGACTGTAAATCTGACGGCTCTGCCTTCGAAGGTTCGAATCCTTCCCCCTCCACCACGCCTTTTTCGCGTCTGATCGACGTCGTGTGACGTTACCTGGACGTTATCTTCAAAGAATCAAGTACCTGACTCACCGATGTACCCCAGTTCCTGCATCGCGGCCGCGCCTTCGGATCTCCCGGAGCCGGCGATCGAACCCGCCCCTCGATCGAGCGATGCCGTCTTCACCCAGGCCGGCCCCGACGGGCCGGAATTCGCGTCCTCAGTCCGGACGTGGAGGCCTTGAGCGCCGGCGCACCAGCGGCAGGCGGTCAGCGGGAGCCTTCGAGCGGGAGGGTTCTGCAGGCAGTCAACCGGGTCGGCAACGATCCAGACGCGGGTGTAGCTCAATGGTAGAGCCATAGCCTTCCAAGCTAAAGACGAGGGTTCGATTCCCTTCACCCGCTCCAGAATCGCACGCAGCACCTGATCACCGAACACGCAGCACCGCCACGCAGTACCCCGTTTTCGCCCATGTAGCTCAGTGGCAGAGCACTCCCTTGGTAAGGGAGAGGTCGCCCGTTCAATCCGGGCCATGGGCACCATCAGCACGCCGGCAGTCCGGGGAATCCCGGGCCTGCCGGAGCAGCAGGCCGGCAGCCCCGAGGTTTGCCCGGTGGCCGGCACGAATCGCGCAGTCCCGAATTTCAAACCCACCCGTACTCGCAGCAGGAGCATCCAGTCATGGCCAAAGGAAAATTCGAACGCACGAAGCCGCACGTGAACGTCGGTACGATCGGTCACGTGGACCACGGCAAGACGACGCTGAC
>JAIENF010000055.1 GCA_019751575.1 Burkholderiales bacterium | reverse complement strand
CCATGCTGCTGCTCGCGCTGGCGACGCTGCCGGCGCTGGCCCTCGACCCGAGGACGGTGCATGGCGTCGCGAACTGGGCCAAGCCGTTGAAGTTCATGCTCTCGACCGTGCTGTTCGCGGCGACGATGGCATGGGCGATCGGCCTGCTGCCGGAAGCGGCGCGCCGCTCGCACACCATCCACACGCTGGTCTGGCTCGCCATCGGCACCGCTTCGTTCGAGGTCGGCTACATCTCGCTGCAGGCGGCGCTGGGTTCCCCGTCGCACTACAACACGTCGGATGCCTTCCATGCCGCGATGTTCGGGCTGATGGGCCTCGCGGCCGTGGTGCTGGTGTCCACCCAGGCCGTGCTGGCGCGGGAGGTGCTGCGGCACGTGCGGCCGCTGACGCCGCTGTCGCTCGCGCTGGCGATCGGGCTGGTGCTCACCTGCGTGCTGTCGATCCTCAGCGGTTTCCTGCTGGGTGGCCTGCGGCCGCCCGCGGGTACCGGCCTGCCGTTGCTCGGCTGGCATGCCGGGGGCGGCGACCTCCGGCCGGCGCACTTCCTCGCCGTGCATGCGCAGCAGTTGCTGCCGCTGGCGGGCCTGGCCGTGCAGCGCCTGCTGCCGCGCCGACCGGGGACTGCCCTGTCCGCGTTCGCGGCTGCCTATGTCGCGGGCTGGGCCTGGCTGGTGGTCATCGGCCTGCGTCCGCCGGGCTGATCGGCAGCGCGACCGGCTGGCGCAGTCGTGCGGACAAGTCGTAGGCCTTGGCCAGCATCAACCGGTCATGGCCGTCCTCGGCGGTCGCATGGATGGTGCGTGCCCCGAAGGACAGGCGTTCGAGCCACGCCTGCGTCTCGTCATGCAAGGGCCCGCGCAGCGCACCCAGCGCCATGTCGCCCGCCGGCGTGCTGCCGATGAAGTCGACGCGGCGGCTGGCATCGGACAGGTAGGCGCCGCCCTGCGGCGCCTCGGTCGCCATCACGAAGTCGCGGTGGGTGTCGTCGATGGTCATCACGC
The DNA here is from genome assembly GCA_019751575.1 of Burkholderiales bacterium. Lineage (GTDB taxonomy): Bacteria > Pseudomonadota > Gammaproteobacteria > Burkholderiales > CAIKXV01 > CAIKXV01. Next base: position 2,132 of record JAIENF010000055.1, on the reverse strand, counting down.
CCGAGGTGCCGACCACGCCGACCTCGAGCCCGTAGACCGCGCCCGGCCAGGACACCGGCAGCGCCCAGTTGACCATGCTCTGGTAGAGGGTGCCGTCGTCGAACACCATCGTGCCGGCCGTGGCGTCGATGCCGCCGCAGGCGGGACCGAGGGTCTTTGCGACCGAGCGCGCATCGATCTCCACCGGCCGGCGGCCCTCCATCATCCACATCACGATGTCGAGCGCATGGGTGCCGGAGATCACCATCGGCGAGTTGGGCACCGGGTCGGGTTCGCGGCGATAGGCGTTCTCCGCGACCATGCGGTTCAGGAAGGCGCGCGTGGTGACGGTGGAGATGTCGCCGAGTTCGCCACGGGCGACCTTGTCCTTGGCCACCATCCAGCGCCGCCGGAAACGCTGCGTGTATCCGACCAGGGCATCGACGCCCGACTGCCGGATGGCTTCGAGCACGCGTGCCGATTCGCCCAGGTCGTTGGCGATCGGCTTCTCGATCAGCAGCGAGACCTTGTTCGGATTGTCGAGCGCGGCGAGGGTGGGTCCGGCATGCAGGTGGCCGACGGTCGAGATCAGCGCCGCGGTGACCTCCGGCCGGCGCAGCAGGGTCCGGTAGTCGTCGGTCACGAAGTCTGCACCGAGCTTCTCGGCCACCAGACTGCCGCGGGCCGGATCGATCTCCGCGATGCCGATCCAGTCGACCTGCGGGAATCGTGCGGCGATCTCGCCGCGCATCAGCCCGACCCGGCCGGCGCCGACGATGGCCAGTCCGATCCGCTTCGGTGCCTGGGTGCGCATGCGGACCGCCGGGTCAGTCCGGCTTCATGCCGGACTGCTTGACCAGCCTCGCGTAGAGGGCGAGCTCCGACTTGAGGAAGGCGGTGAACTCCTCTGGCGTGGAGGGCGTCGCATCGGCGCCCTGCGACAGCAGCCAGGCGACGAACTCGGGTTGCCGGAGGATCTTCACCACTTCGGCGTTCAGGCGCTGCACGATCGGCGCCGGCGTCCCGGCCGGCACCATCATGCCGTGCCAGGTGATCGCCTCGAAGCCGGGGAAGCCCGATTCGGCGATGGTCGGCATCTCGGGGATCGCTGCCGATCGCTGCGCGCTGGTCACCGCCAGCGGCCGCAGGCGGCCGGCCTTGATGAAGTTCAGGCTCGAGCCGAGGCTCGCGAACATCAGCTGCGTCTCTCCGCCGAGGAGCGCCGACAGCGCCGGCGCGCTGCCCTTGTACGGCACGTGCACCATCTTCACGCCGGCGGCATCGCCGAACATCACGCCTGCGAGCTGTGCCGGCGTGCCGCTGCCGGAGGATCCGTAGTTGAGCTGGCCGGGCCGCGCCTTTCCCAGCGCGATCAGGTCCCTGACCGATTTCACCGGCATCGATGGATGCACGACCAGGATGTTCGGGAACGCACTCAGGCGGGAGATCGGGGCGAAATCCTTCAGCGTGTCGTAGGGCAGCTTCGGGTGCAGGTTCGGATTGATCGCGTTGGTGGTGTTCGACCCCATGAACAGGGTGTAGCCGTCGGGCGCGGCACGTGCCGCCGCCTCGGCGCCGACGATGGTGCCGGCACCCGGCCGGTTCTCGACCACGACCGACATCCCTGCCTGTTCGGTCAGCTTCTGGGCGACGGCCCGCGCGACCAGGTCTGCACCGCCACCGGGCGGGAAGGGCACGATGTAGCGCAGCGGCTTGGCCGGCCAGGCCTGCGCCGCGGCCACGCCCGGGGTGGCGAGCAGTGCCGGCACCAGCAGCGCCGGTACCAGCAGCGCAGGCATCGGCAGCGCCGGTGTCTTCGGCTTCGCAGGCATGTCAGGCGAGGTGCTTGCGGAAGAAGGCAACCGTGCGATCCCACGACAGCTTTGCCGCCGCCTCGTTGAAGCGCGGCGTCGAGTTGTTGTGGAAGCCATGCTGGGTGCCGGAGTACACATGCGACTCGAAGGAGACGCCCGCCGCCTTCTTCGCCTGCTCGAACGCAGGCTTCAGCTTGTTGATGTTGTCATCGTTCTCGGCATAGTGGACCAGCAGCGGTGCGCGGATCTTCGGCACGGCCGAGGTTTCGGCCGCCGCGCCGTAGTAGGGCACGCCCGCCTGCAGGCCATCGCCCATCTGCGTCGCCAGCCAGTTCGTCG
>JAIENF010000208.1 GCA_019751575.1 Burkholderiales bacterium | reverse complement strand
CCGCCGCCGTGCGCTTGCCGCCAGCCGCCGAGGTGCGGCTGGCCTGGACCCGCTCGCGGCGAACTTCCTTGGCGTCGGCGGTGATCGGTCGGTGGATCTCGACACGGTCGCGGTCACGAAGCCGGTGGTCGAGCTCGACCGCCCTGCCCCAGACGCCCACCTGCGCAGTCTTCGGGTCGAGGTCCGGATGCTGCTCGAGCAGGCCGGAGCGCCGGATCGCCTGAGCGACCGTCGTTCCCTCATCCACCGTCAGGGCGATCAATGTCTGCCGCTGGGGCAGCGCGTAAACCACTTCTACTCGAAAATCACTCATTGTTTGCCGTAGACCTGTTCGGCCCGCTTCACGAACGCATCGACGAAGGTGTTCGCAATATGATTGAACACCGGTGAAAGCAATTTCTCAAGGATCCGGCTCGCAAACTCATAGTGGAGCCGGAACTCGATCTTGCAAGCCTGCTGGCCCAGCGCCTTGAATCGCCAGGAGCCGTCCAGCTGCCGGAACGGTCCGTCGACCAACTTCACGTCGATGGACTCCGGCTCGCGCCGGGTATTCTCGGTTGTGAAACTCTGCCGCACACCGTGGTAGTCGATCGCGACCGTTGCGCGCAGGCTTGCTGCGCTGCGACCAGAAACCGAACTGCCACCGCACCAGGGCAGGAACGCCGGGTAATCTTCCACCTGGTCGACCAGCCTGAACATCTGTTCCGGTGTGTACTGAACCAGGACCGACTTTTCCACCAATGCCATCGAGCCGATCCAAGCCTGAGGATTCCATGTCACAAAGCGGACCTTAACGGGCGCCGCCGTCCCAGCCCAAGCGAAAACTCGAAAAGACTGTTGCAGCCAGGCACCGCGCTGTCTCGCAGGTCCAGCAGGGCCGACCGGCCACCCCGCTTTCCGTAAATGCTGTCTTGCGCCCGGGACCTGAACGTATTCCATTGCGCCGAGGACGGCGCGCCCGGTACTTCGCCGTGCGCAGATTGCCGCACTGAACCGGTGCGACCAGGGATGTTGTAGTGCAACATCGAGGCGCTCGCGGAGTAGGCCGCAGAAAAGCTCGTAGAATAACGGGTTTCCGCGATTTTCTCACCCCCTTTTGTCGTGCCCCCCATGTCCCGGGGGGCCAATCCGGTGCCTGGGATAGCGTCCGGACCGCGTCCGGCACGATCCCTGCGAAGAAATACCTCCGGAGCTGACATGCGCCTTGCAGAAAACCGAAAAGCCTCCCACGACTACTTCATCGAGGAGCGGTTCGAAGCCGGACTTGCCCTGATGGGCTGGGAGGTCAAGGCGATCCGGGCGGGCCGGTCGCAACTGAAGGAAGCGTACGTGGTCGTGCGCAGCGGCGAAGTGTTCCTGATCGGGTGCCATATCAGCCCGCTGACATCCGCCTCGACCCATGTGCTTCCCGACCCCACGCGGACGCGCAAGCTGCTTCTGCATGCGGAAGAGATTTCGACGTTGATCGGCAAGGTCGAGCGCGCCGGGTACACGCTCGTGCCGCTCGACCTGCACCTGACCCGGGGCCGGGTGAAGCTGACGATCGGTCTCGCCAAGGGAAAGAAGCAGCACGACAAGCGGGCGACCGAAAGAGACCGCGAATGGGAGCGCCAGAAGCAGCGCCTGATGCGGGCCTGAGGCAGCGCCGCACGACGGTACGGGATCCTGTCACTCGGCCCGGACGCCGGCACCGATCACGGCGGGCGGTGACCGGCCAGATGCTGCGCCAGGAAGTCGCGCGCGAGGCGTTCCGCGGCCACCGCAGCGGCCCGGTCTGCGGCGGTCGCCCGACTGCCCAGTGCAAGGCCGTCGAAGTTGTGCGCAGCACCGTCATGCACCTGCCAGGCGAATCCCGGCGCGTCTGCCTGGATCGCTGTCGCCCACCGGGCACAGAGTGCCGGCGAAACTTCTTCGTCATGCCCGGCGATCAGCAACAGCAGCGGCACCCGCGGGCGCGCGCCGGTACGCTCCGGGACTGCACAGCCCGGATACAGGGCGATGGCCGCGCGAAACGGCCCCGTGTCCGGTGCCCCGGCCGGCAACGCACGCGTGATGCGCGCCAGCGTGGCCATGGCGCCGTTCGACCATCCCAGCAGTCCGATCCGGTCCGGGATCACGTCGGTGCGAGCCTGCAGGAAGGCTGCGGCTCCGTCGGCGTCGAGCGGCCGAACGGTCTGTTCGCTCACCTCGGAGGGACGGTTGCCGTAAGTGCCGCGCCCGAAGCCCGTCGGGTATCCCCGGGGCGCGAAGCCGTCCACCAGCAGGGCCACATACCCGTGCCCAGCCCAGAACCGGGCCCAGTGGAGATGCCGTGCGGAAAGCGACCCGAGGGCCACCGTCGATCCGGGCAGGCTCGAGTAGAGGCCGGCGCGGCCGTGCATCAGCACGATCGCGGGAAAGGGGCCGTTCCCGGCAGGACGGAACAGGTAGCCGATCAGCCGCGTGCGGCCATCCGCACTGTCGAATGCGACGGTCGATGCGGTCACCTTGGGTGCCAGCAGGGCGTCCTGCACGCCGCCGACGGCACCTGCCGGCGAAACGGATGCCGCGACGGCGCCCGACACTGCCGCGCAGGCAACCAGGGCAAGCAGGCTGAGGCTCGAAGCGATGGCGTGGCGCATGCGTTCCAATTCGCGTATCTCCGGCTGCCGCAAAGCCTGCTCGCGGCCATGAGCCCCCCTCATCGCCAACGCAGCAGACCCGACTGAGGTATGTTAGCGGCCAATGGTCCGCACACTATTCTTCCTGAACATCGCCGGTTTCTGGTGCCAGCTGTTCTACGGCGATCTCCTGCTCACCTGGTTTGCGTTGTGGCCTCCGGGACCGGGGACCGCTCCGCACTTCATGCCGTGGCAGCTGTTGTCCTACAGCTTCCTGCACGGCGGCATCCTTCACCTGGCGGTGAACATGGTCGCGCTCTGGATGTTCGGGCGCGATGTCGAGCGCGTGCTCGGCAGCCGCCGTTTCCTGTTCTACTACCTGGCCTGCGTGGTGTCGGCGGCCTTGTTGCAACTGGTCGTCGCGTATTCCAGCGCAGCTCCCTACCCCACCGTGGGCGCCTCGGGCGGCGTGTTCGGCCTGCTGCTTGCCTACGGCCTGTTTTTCCCGCACCGCAAGGTGC
>JAIENF010000424.1 GCA_019751575.1 Burkholderiales bacterium | reverse complement strand
AGCGACTGCGCGCAGGGCCGCGCTGCGGCTAGGGTCGCAGCATGCCGAGCGTGCGCCCGAAATGCACGAGCAGGCGGTTGAACCGGTCGGGTTCGTCCGCGAACAGCGCATGGCCCGAGCGGTGGAACACTTCGACCTGGGTGCGCGGCCGATGATGGCGCAGGTTCCACGCCTGTTCCTGGAACTGGGGCGACACCGCATGGAGCAGCGGCAGTTCGAGCTTGCGTGCGATGTTGCGCCAGTGCTCGCGCGGGATGTCGCGCGGGAACAGTGCGATGCTCGCGGCCAGCGGCATTTGCAGTGCGCCGTCGATCAGTGCGCGCACCTCTGCATCGGACCGGCTGCCGGCGAAGATCGCGCGCACGAAGCCGTCGATCGCCGATGCGCGGTCGGCGAACAGCGCATCGACGAGTGGCGAACCCGGCGCGGGTGCCGGCTCCTCGCCCACCGAGCTGTCGACCAGCACCACGCCGGCGAACGGCGCGGTGCCGAAGCGGTCGATCGCCTCCAGCGTCTCGAGCGCGGCCAGCGACCAGGCGACGACGATCACCGGCGAGATCGAGCTGGCGAACGCATGCAGGTCGAGGGCGCGGGTACGGATGTCGTAGCCGTGTTCCGGGCGGTCGGATTCGCCCTGTCCGCGCGGGTCCAGCGCGAACACCGCGCGATCGGCCGATAACGGCCCGAACTGGGCCGACCATACCCAGGCGGGCATGTTCCAGCCCGGCACCAGCAGGAATGACGGACGCGCGCTGCGCGCGCCCGCCTGAAGGGTCGACAGCCGGGTCCCGTCGGGGGCGACGAAATCGCCGCGGATGGTGCCGGACGGCAGCGTGAAGTCGGTGCCGCTCACCATGGACGCATGGCCGGCGCTGCGCTCAGCGTACGACGGCGGCCGGTGTGCCCGCAGCGGTCGCCGAGCGGGTTGCGATCAGCAGGCCGGAGCCTGCGCCGCCTTCGCGCCAGTGATAGCCGAACGGGAAGGGCAGCCGTGCCGGGTTGCCGTTCTTGATGAACGATTCCTGCAGGTCGCGCTGGTAGCCATAGGCGAGCGCCGGGATCGGCTTGCGATACTCGCCGAACATCTGGACATTCCAGCCCGCCTGGCGCAGGACGCGGTAGGGCACGCCGGTGTCGTCCTGCACCACCGTGTCCGCGGTCGACAGCAACGCCTCGCGTACCTGCAGGAACTGGCGGTCGTGCAGCAGGTAGGACGCAGACTTGACCAGCGCCGTCGCCGGGCCCTGGCGGGTGAGCCAGGTCGTGAATTCCGGGTAGAACACGAGCGCACGGTCGGTCGCGTCGAGCGAGAAGTACTGCAGCGACTGCGTGGTGCGGGTGTCGGGGTCCATGAACACGATGCGCATGCCGCGCAGGGGCATGCGCGGGCGCTTCGCATTCGGGTCGGCATAGGCCGCGGTGAGCTCCGGGAACAGGTCGACCGGTTCGACCGAAACGATGTGGCGGTTGTTCAGCGCCATCATCACGGCGATGACCGGCACCGTGCCGCGCAGGCGCGGGGCGGTGAGCTGGCGGCTCATGAACGACGTGATGAAGTAGTTGCGCTCGAAGATGTCGCGCAGCGCGTCCCGCACGCTGGCCAGCAGTTCGGCGAACTGCTGGGGCGTCTTCGTCGCGAGGTCGGGCAGTTCGCTCGGACGCTCGAGGCTGAAGAACACGTAGCGCGCATGCGTCGGGAACAGCGCATAGGCGTTCAGGAAGTCCGGGCCGCTGAACGGATAGAGCATCGTGCGGTTGCGGGCATCGGGTACGCGGATGTTCTGGTCGCGCCATGTTTCCATCGCCGAAAGGCGGGCGCGCACCGGCGTCCACTGCTCGCGCATCCAGGCCTGATGCGACCGGAACGCTTCCAGGCCGACGAAGCGGTCGATGACCGGATCGCCCGGCGCGGGGGTGATGCCCGCCATCAGTTGCGCTGCGGCGGTAAGCCGGCGGTCGGCCTGCGGCAGCGGCGACAGGCTGGCCGGGATCGCGGTCGGCTGGGACTGCGGCTGTGGCGGCATCCGGCCCTGTGCGCCCGCGAGGGCAGGCATGCCGCCGGCCGCCAGCGAAAGCAGGCCGGTTGCGAGTGCGCGACGGCGCCCGTGCGAGGCGGGAAGGGTCTGGACCGATGCTGGGGCGGTGGTACGCATGCTGTGAGGGGTGAAGCCAGGGACGGGCCGCGGCAGTGCTGCCAGGGCCGGTCAGAGTGGAGAAGCCGGACAAACCGGGAGTTTAACGTTGCATCGCCTGAATCCGTGCACAGGTCCGGGGCCTTGCAGTGACTCCCCGCAGCAACCGATATGCCCGTGACAATGCTTTATCGGCCTCGATCGCGACAAGTTGACCCGCAGCTGCAATCAGGAAGAGCCTTTACCTTATTGGCTTGCAGTGTGTGCGAGTGCTAACTAGCTGCGCGCTTCCTGGTTGCCGGAAAGGTTTGACCGAATGCCGACAAACCTGGGCGGACATGCACTGCCACTTGCACAATGGCTTCAAGCCCGTCTATTATTAGCACTCGATTTCGGCGAGTGCTAACAACAGATGCGGGCGGCTTCGATCCTCCCGCCGGATGTGGCGCTCGGTTGTGTTCAACAGAAGCAATCCAAGCAGGAGTTCACTCATGAAAATCCGCCCGCTGCACGACCGCGTTGTGGTCCGTCGCCTCGAAGAAGAGCGCAAGACCGCCTCCGGCATCGTCATCCCCGACACCGCTGCAGAGAAGCCCGATCAAGGCGAAGTCATCGCGATCGGCAATGGCAAGATCCTCGATGACGGCAAGACCCGCCCGCTCGACGTGAAGGTCGGCGACCGTGTCCTGTTCGGCAAGTACTCCGGCCAGACCGTGAAGGTCAAGGGCGAAGAGTTCCTCGTGATGCGCGAGGAAGACATCATGGGCGTCGTCGATCTGTAACGAGCGCCGTCTCTTCGTTCCGCAGTAGAACAACCCCCGAATTCAGGAGATTCAGACATGGCAGCTAAAGACGTCAAATTCCACGACAGCGCACGGTCCAAGATCGTCGTCGGCGTGAACGTGCTGGCAGATGCAGTCAAGGTCACCCTCGGCCCGAAAGGCCGCAACGTCGTGCTCGAGCGCAGCTTCGGCGCCCCGACCGTGA
>JAIENF010000070.1 GCA_019751575.1 Burkholderiales bacterium | reverse complement strand
CCTGCGCGCGCGGTGCCGCCTCCAGCACCTCGCTGCCCAGGGCGATCGCCAGGGCATGGTCGGCCAGCGGGTCGGCGGCCTTGTTCTGCGCGAGGTCGCGGCTGCGCGAGCGGCAGGCGATCACTTCGATGCCTGCCTCGGCGAGATAGGCGGTCAAGGCCTCGTTCACCGCGTCCGGCCAGCGGCTGGCCAGCGCGATGCGCTCCGCGCCCAGTCGCTGCAGCGTCGAGACATGCGCCTCGAGGTCGGTGTCGCAGGCGAGCCCGCTTCGGTCGCTCGCCTCGTCGAGCAGCGCGCGCATGCGCGTGCGTCCCAGCACCGAGGCCACGGGGACTCCGCTCAGCGCGATCCGGTCGACCGGCTTCTTCGCCAGCAGGTCCACGCACGCATGGAACGCAGGCAACTGCGACTCGACCGCCGCGAGCGAATACTCGGCGAGGTCCATGCCGGTGGTGACCAGCATCATGCCTTCAGGCGCGACGCGGTAGAACTGGTAGCCATCGAGGTCGGTCTGGCGATGCGGGATGATGTAGCCGAGCTGGTACCACGGCGCGATGACGCTCGACGGTGGCTGGGCTGCGGCGGGCTGGGTCGGGGCGGACATGTTCGATCGGGCTCGCTGGCGGGGGCGTGGGGAAGGTCTGCGTCAGGCATCCGTCCCGATCATCGCATTTCGCGCGGCGTTCAGTCTTCGACCAGCGGCTGGGCGTCCGAACAGCCACGCTCGCTGCAGAGGTACAGGCGCGTGTCGCTGAACAGCCAGTGCTGCATGGTGCGCAGCGAGACGCGTTCACCTTCGTTGAACTCGGTGTCCGCGGTGACGCCGTACATCTGGCCATCGATCAGCACGTGCTGGAACGCGGCAGTGAACGCCTTGGCCTCGAGTACCTCCACGCGCTGCACCACCCCCTGCCGGTCGGACACCGTGCGGCTGAAGTCGTCGTCGCCGCCGATGGCCGCCATGGCGACAAGGCCGACCACGCAGAACAGGAACATCAGCCAGCAGAAGTTCATCCAGCGCGGCTTCGGATACCAGACGGCCGCGATCGGGAACGCGAGGAAGCCGAACCCGAACAGGAGCGTGATCAGTTTCATACGGCCGCCCGTCTCATGGCCTCTGCAGCCGCAGCATCAGCCACGCGGTGGCGGATGGCGGTCATGCCAGTGGCGGGCGATGTCGGCACGGCGGCAGACCCAGACACGGTCGTGGGCATCGATGTAATCCAGGAAACGCTGCAATGCCCGGAAGCGGCCGGGTCGGCCGACCAGCCGGCAGTGCAGGCCGATCGAGAGCATCCGCGGGCAGTCTTCGCCTTCAGCATAGAGGACGTCGAAGGAATCGCGGAGATAGTTGAAGAACTGGTCGCCGGCATTGAAGCCCTGGGCCGAAGCGAAGCGCATGTCGTTCGCGTCCAGGGTGTAGGGCACGACCAGGTGCGGCCGGCCCGATACCGGAAGCCAGTAGGGCAGTTCGTCCGCATACGAATCGGCGTCGTACAGGAAGCCACCGTGCTCTGCCACCAGCCGGCGGGTATTGGGGCTGTCGCGCCCGGTGTACCAGCCGACCGGCGCGCTGCCGGTCATCCGGCGGATGACCTCGACCGCATGCTTCATGTGCGCGCGTTCGGTCGCCTCGTCGACGTTCTGGTAGCTGATCCAGCGCCATCCATGGCAGGCGATCTCGTGGCCGGCAGCCACCATCGCAGCGACCAGTTCGGGGTGGCGTTCGAGGGCCATCGACACGCCGAACACGGTCATTGGCAACCGGCGCCGCTCGAACTCGCGCAGCAGGCGCCATGCGCCGACGCGCGAGCCGTACTCGAACATGGATTCCATGCTCATGTGGCGCATCTCGAACGCCTGCGCGTTGACGATCTCGGACAGGAAGACCTCGGAGGACCGGTCGCCGTGCAGCACGCAGTTCTCCGAGCCTTCCTCGTAGTTCAGCACGAACTGCACGGCGATCCGCGCCCCGCCGGGCCAGTCGGCATGGGGCGGCCTGGGGCCGTAGCCGACGAGGTCTCGGGGATAGGTATTCGGGTCGTGGGGCTGCATCTTGTTTCCGGTGGCTTGGGGTGTCGTGCTCAGGCGCGCGGTTCGAACCGCGCGATGAACGCCTGCAGCACGCGGGCGCCGGTGGCGGCGTCCTCGGCGGTGATGGATTCGGCAGGATGGTGGCTGATGCCGTCCCGGCAACGCAGGAACAGCATTGCGACATCGGTCAGCGCCACCATGGCCATCGCGTCGTGGCCGGCCCCGCTGGGCAGTGACAACACCCGATGCCCGTCCGCCGCGATCGCCGCCGCCAGCTGCGACTGGAGCCATGGCGCGCATGCACAGCTGGACAGTTCATGCGTCTGGACGACTTCGATCGCGACCTTGCGGCGGGCGGCAATCGCCCGACATTCGTCGATGATCGCCGCTGCGACCCGTGCGCGGTCGGCATCGCGTGGCGAGCGCACGTCGAGCGAGAATACGGCCCGGCCGGGAATCACGTTGGTGGCACCCGGGGACGGTGCCAGCTGGCCCACGGTGGCGACCGCGTCGGGCACGCCCGAGGCGATGCGCTCGGCCGCAAGCACGCACTCGGCCGCCGCCGCCAGCGCGTCCTGGCGCAGGCGCATCGGCACGGTGCCGGAGTGTCCGGCCATGCCATCGAGCTGCACGCGGAAGCGCTGCTGGCCGTTGATCGCGGTGACCACGCCGACCGGCAGGGCCTCGGCTTCCAGCACCGGGCCCTGCTCGATGTGGTACTCGACATAGGCGAGCACCTCGTCGCGCCGGCGCGCGGCCTTGCCGATCGACGCAGGATCAAGGCCGAAGCCGGCCATGGCCTCGCGCATCGTCGTGCCGCCCGCATCGCGCAGGTCGAGCAGGGCCGGGTCGAAGGTGCCGGCCACTGCACGGCTGCCCAGCATGGTCGCCTGGAAGCGAACGCCTTCCTCGTCGCCGAAGCCGACCACTTCGATCGCGAACGGGAGCGGGCGCGTGCCGAGGGATTCGATGCATTCGATCGCGGTGAGTACGCCGAGCATGCCGTCATAGCGCCCGGCGTTGCGCACGCTGTCCAGGTGCGAGCCGAGCATCAGGCACGGCAGTCCGGGCCGGTCGCCCTCGC
>JAIENF010000413.1 GCA_019751575.1 Burkholderiales bacterium | reverse complement strand
GGGCGGCCAGCCGGAGCAGGGCGCGATGCCGCCGCCCGCGGAGCCGGTCGAGCCTGTCGCCGCTGGCATCCCGCGCACGCCGGTCGACGACGCCGAGAGCCTGCTGGGCGACGCCGACGCCGCTGCGGCGCTGGCCGACCTGGGCGTCATCATGCAGCCCGACGCGGCGCCCGTGGATGCGCCGGCCGTCGAGAAGGCAGCGCCCAAGACCAAGAAGAAAAAGCAGTCGAAGGAGCAGCGCCGGAAGGCCTACAAGGACGCCAACCAGTTCAAGTCCTTCCTGTCCGAGTTCGGCGTGCGCGCCGACCTGAAGCTCGACGTGATGGGCGACAAGAAGGCGCCCAACCCGCCGGTGCCCTACGGCAAGGGCCCGGTCTTCCGCAAGAACGGCATGAACCTCGACGAGCTGGCGTCCTACGCCATGCAGCGCGGGTTCATCACCGAGCAGCAGATGGAAGACCCCACCGACAACGGTGCCGTGCGGCTGCTGGCCGACATGATCCGCCGGCAGATGAATCAGGAAGGCAACCTGCAGACGATCGAGGGCATCGAGTCCGAGCTGGATCGCCGGATGGACTCGGGCGTCGAGGACATCATGCGCGAGGCCTGGCGCCGGGACATCGAAACCGACGGCCGGTCGGTGGTGGCAATCGACGAGGACGTGAAGCGGGCGCAGGCGCGCGACCTGGGCGTCGACCCGGACGGCCTGTCGGTCGACGAGGTGGCCGAGGAAATCGAGCAGGCGGAAGTGAACCGCTTACTTGAAGAGGCGGCTGAAGGCGGCGGCGAGGTGCTTCTCGACGCGCTCGCCGTCGATCCGGACGGCCGCATTGCGCTCGCCATGCTGGATGATGACGGGGCCGTCGAGCGGGCCTCTCGCGACGCAGAAGACGATGTAGACTTTCTCAATCGCATCGAGGACATCATTCGTGGAAGCGGACGAACCGACGCCAACGCAGCCGCCGACACCGGCGATCGAGAATCCCGTTCCAGAGGTGGCGGCGGCACCGCCAACGCCGCCAGAGCCGGACCAGGCGGCGCAACCGCGGGCGATAACGCCGATGGAGCGGGTGGCAATCGTGCGTCAGGCGCTCAAGAATCCGACGTATCGAGCAGCGGTCGAGAAAGCGGCGAAGCTCGCGCAGATGCCGACCGACAGCCTGATGGAGCACGTCGCCAAGACTCGGACGGGGTTGATCAAGACGAACGAGCAGGAGCGGAATCGGATCGCGCGCGTGGCAGGCCCGAGGACGGTTCAGATCAAGGGCGAGACGGTGCGAGTACCGCCGATGCCGAAGGTGGCTCGATCGGGTCGCGTATCCGCGCTGAAATCGGCCGGCTCGCCAGCCCGAAGTCAGACGCCGAGAGCGCCGGGTTCGAGCTTCAAGGTGAAACCTCCGAAGAGCTGATCGCCAAGGCCGCGCGCGAGGCAAGGGTCAAGGCGGAGCTGGATGCCGCCGAGCGCAAGGCCCGCAAGAAGGAGAAGGCCGCCGACGACGCGAAGTCCGACAAGCGGCAAGCCGACGCGACGGTCGACGACTTCAAGCTGGGTCAGGACGCGCAGACGCAGATGGTCGGCCCGGGCCTGTTCGACGCCGACCCGCTGGCCAACAACTACGCGGCCCTCGAGGGCAAGACGGTGGTGCAGACGATCCCGATGGATGGCGGCAAGTCTGCGACGCTGAAGATGGACGCCGCCAAGGCGCTGCGCGGCTTCGATGATCGTCTGGCTGCGCTCAAGGCGCTGGGCGAATGCGTAGCGAGGCCGAAATGACGCCACAGCAGCTGCGACGCAAAGCCCTTGCAACCGGCGCGGAGCTCGAGATAGACGGCGCGGTCTTCAATGCCGGTCGCGAGCGCGTGCGTGCGGTTCCGAAGATCGAGGCGCCGATCGTCGCGCCGCCGCCGCCAGTCGCCCCAGGCATCACGCGCGAGGAAGTGATGGCGCTGCTGAACGAGCGAGACGCAGCCTGGCAGACGCTGTTCGCCGAGTTGGGCGCGAAGATCAACGCAATCAAGCCGGCACCGAAGAAAGCGCAGGCGGTGTCATTCACCTACGACGAGCTTGGCAGGATCGAGCGCGCCCACATCACGCAGAAGGAGTAAGCCATGAGCATGAGCAACGCCACCGAGAACGCGACCCTGCGGATGCACCTGCAGGGCACCGACCCGTCCTATCGTGCGGGGGCAACCCAATACCTCGCGCTGTTCACCGCAGACCCCGGCGAGACGGGCTCGCTCGCGGCCGAGGCCGATTACACCGGGTACGCGCGCATCCCGCTGACCAAGTCGACTGCGTGGACGGACGGCGGGTCCAGCTTCACGAACGCTGCGCTGCTGCAGTTCGGGGCCTGTACCGCCGGCACCAACGCGATCACGCATGCAGCCGTGGTCGATACCGGGCCGGCCCGCGCGACGGCGGTGAACCAGATGATCCGCGCAGCCCTGTCGGCAACGCTGAACGTGAGTGCGGGCATTCAGCCCCAGTTCGCCATCGGCGCGCTGACCATCACGGCCGACTGATGGCCGGGTTCCGCAATGTCGCAGCGTATGCCCGCGCCGATGCGGAAGGGCGCACGCACTTCTGCTCGCTGCGAAAGGTGCCGTCGCAGGCCAGCGCAGCCGGACAGTGGGTCGACCTGTCGATGGCATCGGGGAATCCGAAGCCGCAGTATTACGCGGCGGCCCCGCTGACCTCCCAGGTTCTCGATGGCTTCGACGGCATTTTCCACGGCGACGCGAAAGCGCCGGCATCGAAGCACCTCACCGACATCGGGCTGATGACCGCGAGCGCGGCGCTGGTGGGCCAGTACAACCTGCTGGACTACCTGCTTTACTACTCGTTCGTGGACGGCGACGAACTCTCCACGCAGCCCCTGATCACCGGGGTGTCGCTGCCGCGCTACGCAGACGGCGAAGGTGTGATGGTCATGGCGGTCGTGGTGGCCCCGACCGCTGGCGGCGGCAGCTTCACGTTCGACTACATCGACTCCGATGGAGTGGCGCGCACCTCTCCGCTGATTGCCTGCAACACTGCGGCAACGAGCATCGCAACGCTGCTCACGTCCGACCCTACGGCCGGTGGGCGTGTGTTTCTCCCGCTCGCGTCGGGTTCGC
>JAIENF010000123.1 GCA_019751575.1 Burkholderiales bacterium | reverse complement strand
CGGTGCTGATGGCGTTCGCCACCTCGGCCTTCGGCATGGCGTGGGCTCCGTACGCGCTGAAGACCTTCGCCGAGGACCCCGACTACCGGCGCACGCTCAGCCGTCACTTCGTGGTGTGGATGCACCTGATCGCGCTGCTGGGGCTGCTGCTCGTGCTGTTCGCGTTCGAAGTGCTCTGGCTGCTGACGCCCGAGGCCTACTGGGCAGCGGCACCGGCGCTGGCCGGACTCGCGGCGGGCGCCGTGCTGCACGGCTCCACGCAGGTCACCGTTCTCGGGCTTTCGCTCGCACGGCGGACGCGGACCATCGGCGCCTGCGCATGGATCGCCGCGCTGGTGCACCTCGTCGCGAGTCTGCTGCTCGTTCCGGTGCTGGGCGCGACCGGGTCGGGCATGGCGAGCGTGATCTCGTTCACCGCGCTGTCGGGCCTCTACGTCGTGTTCTCGCAACGGGCGCACCCCCTGCACCTCGACTGGCTTCGCCTGCTGCTGCCCGTAGGCTTCGTCTGGACAGCCTACGTCGCGACGCTGTTGATCGGCCAGCAGGCCGCCCCATCGATGGCCCTGGTGCTGGCCAAGCTTGCGCTGGTCGGAGCCTTCCTCGTCGTAGCCCGCGCGGCGGGCGTGCTGTCGGTATCGCCGCTGGTGGCCGCAATGAAGGGCTGGAGGGGGTGATGCGCGTACTGCATGCTCCTTTCGACGTGGGCGGGAACGCAGCCAGCCTCGCGCGAGCCGAGCGCGCCCTCGGCCTCGCAAGCCACGCGGTGTCGTTCAGGCAGGGAGCATTCGAGTATCGGACGGACGAAGTGCTCTGGAGGCCGGGCGACTCGCTGTTCAGGCGGGAAATCGCTCGCGCCGGGCTGTTCAGGCGGGCCTTGCGGGACTATGACGTCCTGCACTTCAACTTCGGCCATTCGATACTCACCTGGGGCGGCTACTTCACCGAGCGCACCCGACTCTCCCCCGTGGAGCGCGTGATGCTTTCGGTCGCGCGCCACGTCGAACTGCTCGACCTGCCGGCCTACCGGCGCGCGGGCAAGGTGATCGCGGTCACCTACCAGGGCGACGACGCGCGGCAGGGCGACTATTGCCGCGCGCACTTCGACAACAGCATCGCCCACGTCGTACCTCCAGGCTATTACCCTCCATGGAGCGACGTGCGCAAACGCGAGCGCATCGCACGCCTCGCCCGCTACGCTGACCTCATCTACGCCCTGAATCCCGACCTGCTGCACGTGCTACCTCCGAATGCAAGGTTCCTGCCTTACGCGAACGTCGATCCGGCGCAGTGGGCATTCGTCGGCGTGGACACCAGCGCGACATCGCCTCTGCGCGTGGTGCACGCGCCCAGCCACCGCGCCGTCAAGGGCACGGCAACGGTCATCGCGGCCTGCGAGGCCGTACGCGCCGGCGGTGCCAACCTCGAACTGCAGCTGGTCGAAAACATGACAAACGCCCAGGCCCGCGAGTGCATCGCCCGCGCCGACGTCGTCGTCGACCAGCTCCACGCCGGCTGGTATGGAGGCCTCGCCGTGGAAGCGATGAGCCTGGGCAAGCCCGTCGTGGCCTACCTGCGCACTTCCGACCTCGGCTTCATCGACAAGGCGATGCGCCAGGCTCTCCCGGTGATCAACGCCGATCCCGGCACGGTGGCCGATGTGCTGCGCCACCTCGCCACGACGAGACGGCACGAACTCGCAGACATCGGGCGCGCGGGCCGTGCGTTCGTGGAACGCTGGCACGATCCTGCCGTCGTCGCGACCACGCTTCGGGACGACTACTCCCGGGCTGCCCTGCTGCACCGGAAGGAAGGCTGACGCGCCCATGTGTGGAATCGCGGTACTCGTCCGTTCGGCCGGCCTCGCCTCCCCCGGAGCCATCGTTCCGATGACCCGGCTTGTGCGGCACCGTGGCCCCGACGACGAGGGCTTCGCCACGTTCGCGCGCGGTGGGCTGGCGCCGCGGCTCTATTCAGGCGAGACCGGGTGCCCCCCGGGCGGAGGGCCGGAAGGCGGCGGACCGGGAGCCGATGCCATCGCAAGCGACACGTCCCAGGTGGTCGCGGCCTTCGGCCACCGGCGCCTGTCCATCGTCGGACTGGGCGCGGGCGGCCACCAGCCCATGGGCCTGGACGACGGCAGCGTCTGGATCGTCTTCAACGGCGAGATCTACAACTTCCCCGAGATCCGGGAAGAACTCGCGGCAACCGGCCACCGGTTCTCGTCGGAGACCGACACCGAGGTGCTTCTGGCGGCCTACCGGCAGTGGGGCACGGCATGCCTGGACCGGTTCAACGGCATGTTCGCCTTCGTCCTGCTCGACCGGGAAAGAGGCGTGGTGTTTGCCGCACGCGACCGCTTCGGCGTAAAGCCCCTGTACTACTGGATCGCCCCCGACAGCACGATCGCGTTCGCCTCGGAGATCAAGCAGTTCACGGTACTGCCGGGTTGGAGAGCACGCCTGAACGGGCAGCGTGGCTATGATTTCCTCGAGTGGGGCCTGATCGACAACACCGACGAGACGCTGTTCTCGGGCGTGTTCCAGTTGCCGGGTGGGCACTTCCTGGAGTTGCCAGTCGCATCGCAGGGTTCACTGGCCCGGCCGGCATCTCCTGCCCCGGCACCGGGCGGCAGGCTTTCCTCCAGCTGCTGGTACCGGCTGCAGGCGCGTCGATTCGAAGGCGACGAAGCGGCCGCATGGGCCGAGTTCCACCGGATCTTCGAGGCGTCGATCGCCCTGCGGCTGCGCGCCGACGTGCCCGTGGGGTCCTGCCTGTCGGGCGGACTCGACTCCTCGGCGATCGTGTGCGTGATGTCGCGCCTGCTCGCGAGCCACGGGATGAGGGCGCACACTTTCTCCGCGGCCGCGCACGAATCGAAGTTCGACGAGAGCCACTTCGCACGCATGGTGCTCGAGGCCACGGGGGCGCACGGCACGTTCGTGTATCCCGATGCCGCTTCGCTCTTCTCGCTGCTCGACCGCCTCGTGTGGCACCAGGACGAGCCCTTCGGGTCGACGAGCATCCTCGCCCAGTGGCACGTGTTCTCGGACGCGGCCGCGGCAAGCGTCAAGGTGATGCTGGACGGGCAGGGTGCCGACGAGCAGCTCGC
>JAIENF010000262.1 GCA_019751575.1 Burkholderiales bacterium | reverse complement strand
TGTGCGTGCCAGCCAGCCTGATCATGTCGGCCGCGCTCATCGGGTCGAACCAGGTGGAATTGAAGGCCACCTCGGTCCGCGCCTCGTCGAGCACCTTGAAGACCTGCTGCCGGTAGGTTTCAGCATTGGCGGCAACATTCTCGCGCGTCAGCGGAGGCCTTGTGGCGGACTTTCCGGTCGGGTCACCGATCATCCCGGTGAAATCGCCGATCAGGAAGATGACCTGATGACCCAGTTCCTGGAACTGCCGGAGCTTGGTCAGCAGCACCGTATGCCCCAGGTGCAGGTCGGGCGCGGTCGGGTCGAAGCCGGCCTTCACCCGCAGCGGGCGGCCGGCGCGCAGCCGGTCCGCGAGATCGGCCCTCGAGATGAGGTCCACCGCGCCGCGCTCGATCAGGCCCAGTTGGGCCTCGACCGGGGTGGTGATGATCGCAGCCGTCGTGGCTGAAGCCGGCGAGGCCCCGGTCGATGAGGAAGAACTGCTTTTCTGCTCGATGTCCACGGCAATCCGCTGGTCGACGCCGGCACCGCCGTCGGAGGCCGGGGCGTTGCCGAGTTTTCTGTTAATCTTCGGAAAAATTCAGGCGCATCAATGACTAATCCTACAGATCACCGTTCGCGCCCGCTGATTCTAGCGGAAAAGGTTTTCAGCTCAGGTCGCCGACGCGGGTGGGCACTGCTTGCCGCCATCCCGCTGTTCGGCGTTGCGGCTGCATTCGGCATTGCACCCGGCACCGAGACACGCCCGCTCGAACTGCGGACGGTGATCGAGTCGATCCAGATCCCGATGTCGCAAGCGATCGACGACGGCCAGCATTTCGTGCGCGAAGAACGCGTGGCCCGCGGCGACACGGTCTCGGCCGTGCTGTCGCGGCTCGACATCCGCGATCGGTCGGCCATCGAGTTCATCCGCAACGACCGCAGCATGCGCCCGCTTCACCAGTTGGCGCCCGGCCGCGCAGTCCGGGCGAAGACCGACACCGATGGCGACCTGCACTGGCTCGAGTACGCCACTGGCCAGGGCACCGTGCTTCGACTCGCTCGCACCGATGGCGACCGCTTCGTTGCCTCCGAACGTCCGCTCGAACTCGAGCGGCGCATCGAGATGAAGTCCGGGGAGATCCGCAGTTCCCTGTTCGCGGCCACCGATGCAGCAAACCTGCCGGATACGATCGCAACGCAGATGGCCGAGATGTTTTCGTCGGACATCGACTTCCATCGCGACCTGCGGCGCGGCGACACCTTCACGGTCGTGTACGAATCGTTCTACCACCACGGCGAGCGGGTGCGCGTCGGGCGCGTCGTGGCTGCCGAATTCCTCAACGGCCGCCGCGTGTTCCAGGGCGTGTGGTTCGAGACAGAACCGGGCCAGGGTGGCTACTACACGCCGGGTGGCCTGAGCCTGCGCCGCGCCTTCCTCCGGTCGCCGCTCGAATTCAGCCGGATCAGCTCGGGCTTCAGCAACGCCCGCTTCCACCCCGTGCTGCAGGAGATCCGTGCCCACCGCGGGATCGACTATGCGGCACCGATCGGCACGCCGATCAAGGCAGTGGCCAACGGCACCGTCGACTTCGTCGGGCGACAGGGCGGCTACGGCAACGTGGTGATCCTTTCGCACGCCAACAGCGTCACCACCGTCTACGGGCACATGAACAGCTTCGCTTCATCGGTGCGCAAGGGTGCCCGCGTCAACCAGGGGGACGTGATCGGCACGGTCGGCATGACCGGCCTGGCCACCGGCCCGCACCTGCACTTCGAGTTCCGCATCTCGGGCGTGCACATGGATCCGCTCAAGGTCGCGCTGCCAGAGGCGCTGCCCATCACCAACGCGCTGCGTCCCGCGTTCGAGGAGATGACGGCGCAGTACTCGGAGAAGCTGCGTATCCTGCGCGGATCGAACCTGGCGCGCCTCGAATAGTCGGCACGGCGCGCCGTCCACCGACCTGGACGTCTCACGCATGGCCGGTCGATTCTTCGTCGGTCTGATGTCCGGCACCAGCGTCGACGGTGTCGACGCCATCGTGGCGGATTTCTCGGCAGCGCGACCGGTCGTGCTGTCGTCCTACCATCTTCCGTTCTCGCCGGACCTGCGTGCATGCCTGCTCCGGCTTGCGCGCCCGTTCGCGGGCGAACTGGATGCAGCGAGCGAGGCCGGGCTCGCTCTCGCGGAGGTCTATGCACAAGCCTCGCTGGCGGCGATCGCCGGGGCTGGCCTCGCGCCGGCTGAAATCGCGGCGATCGGCTGCCACGGCCAGACCGTGCGCCATCGGCCCGAGCGCGGATACACGCTGCAGATAGGCGCGCCTGCCGCACTCGCCGAGCGCACCGGAATCATGGTCATCGCAGACTTCCGCGCCGCAGACCTCGCGGCAGGCGGACAGGGCGCACCGCTTGCGCCCGGTTTCCACGCTGCGATGCTGGCCGACCCGGCGGTCCCGCGCATCGTGCTCAACCTTGGCGGCATCGCCAACATAACGCGGCTGGTGCCGGGCGAGCGGGTGGTCGGCTTCGACTGCGGGCCGGCGAACATCCTGATGGATGCCTGGACGGAACGCCATCTGCAGCAGCCGTTCGACCGGGACGGCGCGTGGGCGCGCAGCGGAAGCGTGATCGGCCCGCTGCTGCAGCGGATGCTCGCGGAACCCTTCTTCGCGCTTCCACCGCCCAAGAGCACCGGCCGCGACCTGTTCGACCTGCACTGGCTCGCGAGGCACCTCGACGGAAGCGAAGCGCCTGCGGACGTGCAGGCAACCCTGCTGGAGCTGACCGCAAGCACGGTCTCAGCCGCGATCCGCTCGGTGTCGAACCCGTCGTCCAGCGCTGCGCTCGAGGTCGTCGCCTGTGGTGGCGGCGCCTTCAACCCGGCACTGATGGATGCGCTGGCCGCGCGGAATGCACCCGCACGAACGCTGTCTTCGACGCACCTCGGGCTTGCGCCCGAGACGATCGAACCGCTCGCATTCGCGTGGCTCGCCTGTGCCCGGCTGGATGGAAGGCCGGGCAACCTGCCGGATGTCACCGGGGCATCGGGTCCACGGGTACTCGGCGCGGTGTATCCCGCGCCGGACTGACGGCGCCTGCGCTCAGGCGGAGAACGACGAAC
>JAIENF010000672.1 GCA_019751575.1 Burkholderiales bacterium | reverse complement strand
CGTTCGCGACGGACTCTGCGTTCGGGGGCACGTCGCGCGCGATCACCCGCGACACGTCCTGCATGGTGCCGTGTTCGCCGTCGTTGCAGACGCGCGTCTCGTGCCCCGCGCCGCTCGTCGAATGGCACAGCCGGCAGGCCTCTGCCGGGTCGCCGGCCACGCATTCGCCGACCGGCCGCGCGGCCGCCGGCGCAGCCTCGGCTGCTGCAACCGTGGCAGGCAACAGCAAACCGGCCGCCAGCAGCGCGCCGGCCGCAGACGGAAGCCAGCCCGCACCGCGTGCGTCCCGGCAGTACCCATGCCCGCGGGCCTGGCTGCGCAGCGTGGAACGGAAGCGCTTCACCGTTTCCCTCCCGCGATCTCTTCTTCGATCGTCAGCGCGTAGCAGCAGGCCTGCCGTTGCCACAGGCTGCGCAGCGCATCGGCCAGTTGCCGGACCCGCCGCGGTGCCTCCGCGGCATCTCCGGCAAGGCGGGGATCGACCTGGTAGGCGATGCGCACCACCGACACCGATTCGCGCAACTGGGCGGGCAATGCATCGAAGCGTCGTTGCCATTCAGGCCACAACGTGCCGGAATGGCGGTCGAAGGCCTGTGCGGAGACCTCGACGCGCACGACGCGCAGCACCGCCGCGCCGAAATCGAGCTGCGCCATGCGGCCGCGCGTCATCCGCACCAGGCCGGGGTTCTCGGTGGTCAGCCGGAAACCCGAGGGCAGCGTGCGCTCGTCGAGCTTCAGCACGAAATTCGCGCCGCGCGTCTCGTTCGGTACGTCGGCGCAGACGATGTGGTATCGACCGTGGGCATCCGTGGTCACCAGCAGGCCGCGGGCAGTGGCGAGCCGCACGTTCGGAATGCCCGGTTCGTCCGGGTCCTGCACGCCATTGGCATTGCGGTCGTTCCAGACCTTGCCGACAAGGTCGGAGCAATCGAAGGTGGGGTCGGGCACGATGCGCACCGCCGCGGTGGCGGTATTGGACACCTGCGTGCCCAGGAGCGTGTTCCGCGCGGTGACGACGTTGACGTACTCGCCCTCGGCCACGCCTGCGCCGATCACCAGCACCATGCGGATCGTTTTCCGTTCGTTCGCCGCGAACGTCTGGTTCGGCCATGTCAGCACCCGGCCGGAGATCTGCGGCTCGACCGGCGTGCCATTGATCGTTGCCGATCCGACCCGGTAGCGGAAGCCCGGCGGGATGACGTCGACCAGCGCGATGTTGGAGAGCGTCCCGGCCAGCGTGCTGGTCGCGGTGATCGTGTAGGGAACCAGGTCGCCGCGCGACACGTTCGGCCGAGGGGTGGTCTTCGAGAGCACGATCGCGCCCCCGGTGATCGGATCGAGCGGAATGTGGTTGTGCACGACGTTCGCATTGCCGGCACCGGTGAAGCCGAAGCGGCTGTACCAGGTCGTCGGCTGGCCGCCGGTGGGCGGGCCTGGCTGGACCTGCACCAGGAATGGATCGGGCGGCCCGTTCGGCACCTGCAGGCAGTTGGTCGCAGCGCATCCCCCGGTCGAGGCGGACGGCGGCAGCGTCGTCGAGGGCGTGCCCGGGAGCGCGTTCAGGAACCCCGCCGGCGTGGCGAAGCGCAGCGTGTAGACGCCGAACGGTGCCCCGCCCGCGAAGTTGATGTCGAAGCGGTAGCCGCCCGCCAGCGCACCGGTGGACGGGGTGACCTGGCCCTGCTGCCCGGGCAGCAGGTGGATCGCCGGGTCGAATCCGGGCGGGCCGTCGAGGAAGACCTGCACGCCGGCCACGGGCTGGCGGGTCACCGAGTTGTAGATGATGCCGCTCGGATCGAGCGGGAGGTTCTGGTTGAGGGTGGTGGTACCCGCCGTCAGGGTGAGGCCGCGGATCGTGCCATCGGACAGGTCTACGCCGGGCGCGGCCGACTGGGCGCGGCCGAACACCACGCCGGTATCGGGGTTGCGGAAGCGGATCTGGTAGCCGTTGCCGGGCGCGACGCCGCGGAAGTCGTACTGGCCGGCGGCATCGGTCCGGGTGGTCGCCACGACCTGTCCGCCGCGCACGAGCTCGACGATCCAGTTCACCTGCGGCTGGTCCGGACCGCCGAAGCTGCGGCTGGAATCGGCATCGAAGTAGACGAGCCCGGACACGCTGGCGGAGCCGGGCGACCCGCCGACCACGACACGGGTCGGATCATCGTCGTTCGGATTCCCGGCATCGTTGCCCGATTCCAGCCCGTCGTCCAGGTCGGAATCCGATCGGCCGCGCAGCGGCCCCTCGGCAGGACCCGCCCCGTCGGCGACGAAGAACGCCTGGTTGTCGATCACCGTCCCGGCCGGAGCCGCGGCATTGATCCTCACCCGGAAGCGGATCACATGCACCTGCCCGGGAAGCAAGGTGCCGATGCCCAGTCCGCCGGCCAGGGCCGAGTTGCCGGCGACATCGGCGACGGCGACGCCGTTTGCCGTGGTCGACCCCGCCACGTAGGTCGTGTTCGCCGGCGCGACGGCGTCGGTGACCACGACGTTGGTCGCCGCAGTGCTGCCGATGTTGCGGGTGGCGATCACGTATTCGAGCACGTCGCCCTGCTGAACAGCGCCGCCGTTCATGTCGAGGACGCTCTTGGCCTGGCGCAGCAGCGGACTGTTGCCGACGACGATCTCGGTGGGCTGGTTTCCGTTCGAAGGGTTGCCATCGCCGTCGGAACGGACCGGCGGCAGCTGGTCGGAGGTGATCGTTGCCTGGTTCGACACCACCGGCCCGGCGTTGACCGTCGCGCGCAGGCGCAACCGTACCGACTGCCCGGGCGCCAGCGTGCCGACGAGGATCGTCGCAGTGTTTCCGGCAGTCACGCCGAAGTCGCCTGCATCGGCATCCGATGCATCGGTCAGCGCGCCTTCAGAGCCGCCGACCGGGGTGTAGCGCAGGCTGCCGGGCAGGTAGGTCACGTTGCCGGGCATGGCATCGGAGATGCGCACGCCCGTTGCCGGCGCGCTGCCGCGGTTGGTCAGAACCACCGTCCAGGTGATCGTCTCGCCCGGCAGCAACGTCCCGCCGTTATCGTCGACCACCGATTTCTCGCTCTCCAGAACCGCCGCACCGCCCGTGAATATCCGTGTCGGATCCGGCGTCGCGG
>JAIENF010000109.1 GCA_019751575.1 Burkholderiales bacterium | reverse complement strand
CCGGATGCCGCCGACGTGGTGATGAGGTGGCTCGACGTGCTGGCCGCGGACGATCCTTCCGCAGACCAGCCGCCGGCGGCACTCAAGGTGGTCCCTGCGGCAGCCGCGCAGCCGGCACCCGCGTCCGCGCCACGCTCGCGCTTCGACATCTCTGTCCATGACGACGCGGTAGACGAGGCCGCGCTTGCCGGATTGATGGAGGAACTGCGTTCGCTGGGCACGCTGGAGGTGACTGCCCAGCCCGAAGCGCGCAAGCCGCGCATGTCCCGTTCGGTGCGCAGCACATGGCGCTTCGTGCTCACCGCCTCCATCGCCGAAGCGAGCCTGCGGGAGATGTTCGAGTTCGTGGTCCCGGCGGCCGACTTCGAGGTCGCGGCCGTCGTGCTCGACGATGCGGCGCAGGCGCCTGGCGTGGCTGCTTCGGATTCCAGCTACGGGTTCTTCACCGACCACTTCCCGGGCGCCGACGCTCCTGCGGCGGCCATTGTCGAGCACGCCTCCGTCGCTGACGACGGCTTCGGCTTCTTCGACGACGCGCCCGGCGCGCCGGTGGCGGCGCCCGTTGATGCGGTGCCGGACGACGGATCGAAGGCCGCAGTCGAGTCCCCGCCGACCGCCGCGCGTACGCCGTCGATCGGCAGGCGGGCGTCGGACCAGCCGGCGGATGCGCCGGTTCGCGCCGGCCGCCGGACGACCGACAAGCAGGTTGCCAGCGCCGGTGACAGTGCGTCGATCAGGGTGGGCGTCGAGAAGGTCGACATGCTGATGAACCTGGTCAGTGAGCTGGTGATCACGCAATCGATGCTGATGCAGTCGGCCAGCACGCTGGATCCGGTCGCCAACGAGCGCCTGCTGTCCGGCGTGGGCCTGCTGGAACGCAACACGCGCGACCTGCAGGAGGCGGTGATGTCGATCCGCATGCTGCCGATCTCGTTCGTGTTCAGTCGCTTCCCGCGGGTGGTGCGCGACCTGGCCGGCAAGCTCGGCAAGCAGGTCGAACTCAAGACGCATGGCGAGAGCGCCGAGCTGGACAAGGGCCTGATCGAGAAGATCGCCGACCCGCTGACCCACCTGGTGCGCAACAGCCTCGACCATGGCATCGAAGCGCCCGAGGCGCGCGTTGCCGCAGGCAAGCCAGCCACCGGCACCATCACGCTGACCGCGATGCACCAGGGCGGCAGCATCATGATCGAGGTGAGCGACGACGGCGCCGGGCTGAACCGCGAGCGCATCCTGCAGAAGGCGCGCGAACGCGGGCTCGCAGCGCACGACGGGATGACCGACGGCGAGGTGTGGCAGCTCATCTTCGAACCGGGCTTCTCTACCGCGGAAGCGATCACCGACGTGTCCGGCCGCGGCGTCGGCATGGACGTGGTCAAGCGCAACATCGCCGAGATGAACGGCCACGTGTCGATCGAGTCCACCGCTGGCCAGGGAACCCGGATGACCATCCGGCTGCCGCTGACCATGGCGATCCTGGACGGACTGTCGGTCAAGGTCGGTACGAACACGCTGATCATTCCGCTGAACGCGATCGTCGAGTCGATCCGGCCCGGGCGCGACGAGATCCGCACCGTGGGCGGCCGGGCGCGAACGGTCGCCGTGCGCGGCGAGTACCTGAACGTGATCGAGCTGCGCCGTTTCTTCAGCAGCCCGGATGCGCCGCCGGCCGAGATGCCGGTGATGGTGATCGTCGACGCGGCCGGCCACAAGGCCGCGCTCTGCGTGGATGAACTGCTCGGACAGCACCAGGTGGTGATCAAGAGCCTGGAGACCAACTACCGCAAGGTCAACGGCGTGTCGGGCGCCACCATCATGGGTGACGGCCGCGTCGCCCTGATCGTGGACGTGCCGGGCGTGCTGCGCACCGGCAACGGGCTGGCCAACGCGGCGTGACGGCCGCCCTTCCGCGGCGGGCGGCCCCGTGCCCGCGCCGCGAACGATTTCAAGCTTGAAGATGGAGACGGAAACGATGAACCTGCAAACGATGAAGATCGGCCCCCGGCTCGGCCTGGGATTCGGCATCGTGCTCGCGCTGTGCATGGTGCTGGGCTGGGTCGGCTACTCGGGCCTGGCGAAACAGGGCGCGCATCTCGAGGCCATCGGCGGAAACATCCTGCCGAGCATCAAGCAGCTGGGCGACCTGCAGACGACGCTCTCGGCCTATCGCCGGTGGTCACTGCGCGCCGTCTACTCGAACACCGACGAGGCACGCAGCAGCAGCGTCGCGCAGATGAACGAGGCCCGCGAACTGCTCCGCACGCGGTCCGCGACCTACCGGAAGGACATGCTGCTCACCGGCACGCCGGAGGAGCCGCTGTACGCCACGTACGAATCGATGATGGAGAAGTACTTCCAGCTCGACCAGCAGCGGATGCTCCCGGCGCTCGCCAACGGCGCCCGCGGCCGGGGCGAAGCCGAGGCCGTGCTCGTTGCGGATTCCCTCGCCAGCTTCAACGCCGCGCTCAAGGCCCTCGACGAGCTGACCGCATACAACGTGAAGATCGCGAACGAGACGGTGGCCAGCGCCCATGCCACGCATGCGCGCTCGGTCACGCTGCTCGCCACCAGCGCCATCGCGGCACTGGTGCTGGGCATGCTGGCGGCCTTCCTGATCACCCGCTCGATCACCTCGCCGTTGCGCCAGGCGGTCGGCGCGGCGAATGCGATCGCGGCAGGCGACCTTTCGGTCCGGATAGAGCCCAAAGGTCGCGACGAGGCTGCAGAGCTGATGTCGTCGATGAAGTCCATGAGCGGGGTGATCTCGAGCCTGATCGCTGCACAGACCGAGATGTCGCGCCAGCATACCGCTGGTGCGATCGACCACAAGATTCCCACCGACCAGTTCCCGGGGGCGTTCCACGAAGCGGCGGAACTGATCAACGAGGTGGTCGCCGCGCATATCGCGGTCAAGTTCCGGGTGGTCGAGGTGATCGGCGCCTATGCGAAGGGTGACCTGACGGTCAGGATGGATCGGTTGCCCGGCAAGAAGGGGGACGTCACCGCTGCAGTGGACGCGGTTCAGGCAAGCTTGGCCAACATCATCGGGCAGATCAAGGAAGCGACGGACTCGATCAACACGGCGGCCAAGGAGATCG
>JAIENF010000776.1 GCA_019751575.1 Burkholderiales bacterium | reverse complement strand
ACACGGTCTGGGCAGGTGTCGAAATCGGCGGCATCTTCCGCAGCACCGACCGTGGCGAGACCTGGACGCAGCTCGAGGAGGGCCTCGCGTCTTCCGATGTGCACGGGATCGCGGTGTCGCGCGATGACCGCGGGGCCAAACTGCTGCTCGCGACCACCAACTACGGGCTGCACCTGAGCCGCGACAACGGCGAGACCTGGGCGCTGAGACCGCTCGATTCTCCGTGGCAGTACACGCGCGCGATCGCCGCCGACCCGACCGACCTGCGCACGCTGTGGTTGACCAATGGCAACGGCCCGCCGGGCAATGCCGGGCGGCTCTGGCGCAGCCGGAACGGTGGCCTCGACTGGCAGGGGGTCGACTTGCCCGGCGTGCTGAACAGCACGCCGTGGTGCATGGCCGCCGATCCGGCGCAGCCGCGGCTGCGGTTCCTGTGCACCAACCTGGGCCAGCTGTTCCGCAGCACCGACGGTGGCGAGCGCTGGCAGCGGCTGCCGCACGAGTTCGGCGAAGTGCGCACGATGGCATGGCGGCCTGTGCCGCCCGAGCTCGGGCGCGGTGCCGAGCATTCGATCACGCGCCGGCCGCAGCCGCAACCGCGCTGATCGCCCGGGCGGGTGCCGGCCCTTGCGGGCCGCAGGCCGCCTTGTCCAACGCCTGCGCCCTGCGCAGGTACCCTGACGAAGACCGAGGAAGTCATGACCCTTTACCAAGACGAGCCCGCACGGTTCCGCGCGCCGGCTGGCGCCTGCGACGCCCACTTTCACGTGTTCGGCCCGGCCGAACGTTATTCGTATGGCGATGACCTGCGCTACGCACCCCCGCTCGCCCCGCTCGAGGACTACCTCGCGCATGCCAGTGCCAACGGCTTCGAACGGTTCGTGTTCGTGCAGCCCAGTGCCTACGGTCGCGACAACACCTGCATGCTCGATGCGATGGCGCAGATGTCGCTGCCGTGCCGCGGCATCGTCGATGTCGACGAGTCGGTCTCCGAAGCCGAACTCGATCGCCTGCATGCGCTGGGCGTGCGCGGCGTGCGGCTCAACGTGCGCCCGATCAAGCCGTTCGAGGCAGGCTTCACGCGTACGCTGCTGCCGCGCATCGAGCAGCTCGACGAGAAGTTGGCCCCCCGCGGCTGGCAGATCGACTTCCTCACCCCGGGATGGTGCACCCGCGAACTGCTGCCCACGCTGCGCCGGCTGCGCTGCCAGTACACGGTGGCGCACATGGGCCTGTTCCTCGCCAAGGACGGCCCTCAGCAGGAAGGCTTCAAGGACTTCCTCGACCTGCTGAAGGATGGCCCCGGACGTTGCTGGGTCAAGCTGACCGGCGTGTACCGGATGTCCGAGGCGCCGGGCTTCACCGACGCCGACGCGATCGCCCGGGCGCTGATCGCCGCCGCCCCCGATCGGATCATCTGGGGCAGCGACTATCCGCACCTCTCGTTCGCCGACAAGGTCGGCAGCAACCAGTTGTTCAACCTGCTCTTGCGCTGGGCACCGGACGAAGCGACCCGGCACAGGATCCTGGTCGACAACCCGAAGGCGCTGTTCGGGTTCTGAGCGGAGACGGCTAGACCAGTGCCTTGCGCAGCTCGGTGGTGACGCGCGTGCCTTCGGCGAGCATGAACGCGACCTCGCTGTTGGTGGTCACGAAGCGCATGCCCTTCTTGATGAACTCGACCTGGCGCGCCAGGTTGCGGTCACCACCGACCCCGGCGATCTTGCCGTTCGCCTTCGCCGCCGCGATCACCCGGTCGAGGGCGGCCAGGTGCTGCGGGCAGCCGAACTGGCCGGGCAGGCCGATGGCCGCGAGCAGGTCGTTCGACCCCACGTGCAGCACGTCGAAGCCGTCCACCGCGGCGATCTCCTCGACGTTCTCGAGTCCCTCGCGCGTCTCGATCATGCACACGGTGAGCACTGCGCGATCGAGCGCCGGCACGGCATCGGCGGTCGAGGTCGGACGGTAGTCGAACATCGGGTAGCCGCCGCCGACCGAGCGCCGGCCGACCGGCGGGAAGCGGCAGCGGTCGACCGCGCGGCGGGCTTCCGCGGCACTGCTGACGTCGGGGAACACGATGCCGGTCACGCCGTTGTCGAGCAGCACCGAGGTATCCGGGTCGTCGACGCTGCGCACGCGCACCATCGGCGTGACGCCGATCGCCAGCGCGACCTGCGCGATGTGGCCGATCGTCTCGACCGTGTACAGCGAGTGCTGCATGTCGATGAAGATGAAGTCGTGGCCGGTGGTCTTTGCCAGGCGTGCGATGTCGCCCGAGCGCACGATGCGCACGTTCATGCCAAGCACGACATCGCCGGCAAGCAGGCGATCCTTCGCCGGGTTGGGAATGAAGGGGCCCTGGGTCGCTGCGGTCATTTCGATGCTCCTGGAGGTCAGGGCTTGATGTTACGGTCCTGCGCGATCCGGCGCCATTTGACGATCTCGGCCCGCACGTATTCAGTGAACGCCTCAGGCGTCATCAGCACCGGCTCGGCACCCTGGTCGGCCAGGCGCGGGCGCATGTCTTCCGAGGCAAGGATGCGATTGAGTTCGCCGTTCAGCTTGCGCACCACGTCGGGCGGCGTCTTGCCCGGCGCCAGCATGCCCCACCACTGACCGGCTTCGTAGCCGGGCACGGTATCGGCGATGATCGGCATGTCCGGCGCGAACGAAGACCGCTTGGCGGTGCTCAGCGCAAGGGCGCGCAGCCGCCCCGCCTTTACCTGCGGCCATACCGAAGGCAGGCTCACGATCATCATCTGCACATGGCCACCCACCAGGTCGGTCACCGCCGGCGTGGCGCTCTTGTAAGGCACATGCGTGATGTCGATGCCCGCCGCCGCGGCGAGCGCCTCCGCCGCGAAGTGGATGATGCTTCCGGTGCCCGCGGTCGCGTAGTTCAGCTCGCCTGGCCGGGCCTTGGCCAGCGCGATCAGCTGCTTCATGTTGCGGGCAGGCAGCGAAGGATGGACCACCAGCATCAGCGGCCCCTGCCCCACCATCGCGACCCCGGTCAGGTCGCGTACGGGATCGAAGGGCAGCGAGGGACGGACGGCGACGCTCCTCGTGTAGGTACCGGTGGGCAGCAG
>JAIENF010000387.1 GCA_019751575.1 Burkholderiales bacterium | reverse complement strand
CCATTGGGCCTGGCTTCGTGCGGATGGCGGCACGCACGCGCGGCTCTCTGGCCGCTACTTCATCACGGGAGCACTGTACGAAAGCCTTGGAAATGCATCGTCCGCGCAGGTCGACGTGACGTTTGCCGAAGGGTTGCTGGGCGCGCAGACCGTACTGGGGTTCGACCGGCGTTGACCACCGTGGACGATGGCCGCGCGCGGGCGCCACTCACGGCGCGAGCTTCGCCGCCTTCACGACCTTGCTCCACCGCTCGATGTCCTCGCGGATGATGCGGTCGAATGCCTCGGGCGTGCTGACCTGCGGCTCCAGGCCCAGCGCGGCGAAACGCTCCTTCACGTCGGCGGACGCGACGGCCGCGTGCAGGTCGCGGGCGATCCGCAGTATCACCGGGCGCGGCGTGCCCGCGGGCGCGGAGATGCCGAACCAGATGTTGACGTCATAGCCCTTCATCCCCTGTTCGCTGGTGGTCGGCACGTCCGGGAAGACGTCCAGCCGCCGGTTGCCCGCGACGGCGAGTGCCTTGATCTTGCCCGCGCGGATCATCCCCTGCGCGGTGACCGGCGTGGTGAAGATGAGGCCCACCTGCCCTGCGATCATGTCGGCGATCGCGGGTGCGGCACCCTTGTACGGCACGTGCAGGATGTCGGTGCCCGAGAGCATCTTGAACAATTCGAGCGCGAGGTGGCTGCTGCCGCCCGTGCCCGAAGAACCGCCCGAAAGCTGGCCCGGCTTAGCCCGGGCGATCGCGATCAGCTCGTTCATGTTCGTTGCCGGGAACGCCGCGCTGGTCAGCAACATGATCGGCGACCAGCCGAGCAGCGTCACCGAAGCGAAGTCCTCCGGGCGGTAAGGGGTCTTCGCCCGCAGCGCGAAGTTGATCGCGTTGGAGCCCGGGTTGGTCATCAGCAGCGTGTAGCCGTCGGGAATGGACCGCGCGACGATCTCGGCGCCGACGAGGCCTCCCGCGCCGCTGCGGTTGTCGATCACCAGCTGCTGGCCCCAGGCCTCGGACAGCTTGTGCCCGAGGAGCCGCGCGACGATGTCGTTCGATGCGCCGGGCGGGTAGGGGACGACGAGCCGCACGGCACGGGTCGGAAAGTCGCCGGCCTTCTGCTGAGCGTGCGCGGGCGCGGGCGCGCCCGGCAGCAGCACGGAAAGCAGCACGGCAGCCACCGCGTATTCGAGCTTCATGTTCCCCTCCTTCGCGTGCGCTCGGAACGTTGCGAGCGTCACCTGAAACAGCGATTCGGGTTCTTCGACCTTCGTCAGATGATAGACGTTGAAGTGGCAGGTCGTCGATCCGCGCACCGGGCGCCGATGACAGCGGCGTGATCGAGGGTTTCGCCAGCAGCGGGTCGAGGGAGGTTAAAGGTAGAATTTCGCGGCGGACCGCATGCATCCGCACGATCTTGTGTAGAGTGAACACACAGCGGCAGGGCTTGCCCGTGAGGCTCGCCCGTAACGACAAGACCCGCGATCAACCCGGAGGATCGACCATGGATCAGACACCCCATCGCCCCAGTGTACCCCTCGAGCGCCTGCACGCTACCCGTCGCGCATTCCTCGCCCGCGTCGCGCAGGCGAGCGCGGTGCTCGGTGGCAGCGCGATTGCCGGCTCGGCAGCGGCCCAGGCGCCCGCCGATGCCGGTGCCGGCATCCCGAACGCCGCGGTCATGGCGGGCAAGGACTCGGTGCTGGCGATCCACTCCGAGCGTCCGCTGACCGCGAGCGTACCCGCCGAGCACCATAACTTCCTGGTGACGCCGACGCGGCGCATGTTCGTGCGCAACAACCTCAATACGCCCGAGGTCGATGCGTCGAAGCATGTGCTGACCGTGCGCGGGCTGGTCGATCGCGAACTGACACTGACGCTGGACGATCTGCGCAAGATGAACGTCTGGGAGCAGCAGGCGATGCTCGAGTGCGCCGGCGCCGGGCGCACCGCTTTCCGTCCCACGCCACGCGGAACGCCGTGGTCGGAGACCGGCGGCATGGGCTGTCCGAAATGGACGGGCGTCAGCCTGGCGGAAATCCTGCGCATGGCTGGCGTGCGCAACGGCGCGGTGCATGTGGCGTTCCTGGGTCTGGACCGGGGCCCGTTGCCCACCATCCCGCCGGTCGTGCGCTCGATTCCGATGGCCAAGGCCATGGAACGCCACACCATGATCGCCACTGGCATGAACGGCGAGACGCTCACCCCGGTGCACGGAGCGCCGATGCGCAGCCTGGTCCCCGGCTGGGTGGGCTCCGCGTCGATCAAGTGGGTGACGGCGATCGAGGTGCTGCCCGCGCCGTTCAAGGGCACCTACATGGACGACAGCTACCGCATCCCGGGTATCCCGGTCGCCCCGGGCGAAAAGATGCCGGCCGATGCGCTCAGCACCGAAGACTGGCCGGTCAAGTCGATGATCACCTTCCCCGGCCCGAACGCCCGGTACCGCCGGGGGCAGGTCGTGCCGATCGAGGGTCGTGCCTGGGTTGGAGAGTCTTCGATCCGTCGCGTCGATCTGTCGTTCGACGAAGGCGTGACCTGGCAGCGTGCATCCCTCGACCGGCGAGGCGATCGCTATTCCTGGCGCCGCTTCAGCCTCGACTACTTCCCCGAGAAGAGCGGCTACCAGACGGTACTGGCGCGTGCCACCGATGATCGCGGCAACGCCCAGCCGTTCCTGCCTGCGTGGAATCCGCTGGGCTACTACTGGAACGGCGTGCATCGCGTCGGCTTCACGGTGGAGGCCTGAGCAATGCCGGGACGCTCTGTTCGCGGGGGCGCGCACGCCCCCGCCTTCCTGGGCTCGATGCTCACCGCAGTCCTGCTTGCCAGCGCGCCGATCGGCGCACAGGCCCCGGCCACGCCCGAGCGTACGCTGGTGCCCGGCCCGGGCATGGAACTCACCATGCAGCGCTGCGTGATCTGCCACGAGGCACAGCACATCACCCGTTCGCGCCTCACGCGCGCCGAGTGGCTTGAAAGCACCGAACTGATGATCAAGCGCGGCGCGCCGGTGGCCGCCGGCGAGGTCGCGCCGATCGTGGACTACCTGTTCACCTTCTACGGGCGCAACGACGACGGCAGTCCGC
>JAIENF010000710.1 GCA_019751575.1 Burkholderiales bacterium | reverse complement strand
GAACAACACGCACATGATGCTGCTGTCGGGCATCGGCCAGCCGTACGACCCGGCGACCCAGACCGGCGTGATCGGGCGCAACTACTGCTACGAGACGCGCACCGGCGCCAACCTGTTCTTCGAGGGCCGCGAGTTCAACCGCTTCATGTCGGCCGGCGGCACCAACACGGTGATCGACGACTTCAACGCGAACTGGAACTTCGACCGCGCGCCGCACGGTTTCGTCGGCGGCTACATCGTCTCGGCCGGCCACAACACGAACCTGCCGATCGGCAACCGTCCGGTGCCGGGCGGCACGCCCGCCTGGGGCACCGCCTGGAAGGAGGCACTGGCCAAGTGGAGCGGCGCAACGATGGGCATCACGTCCAGCGGTGGCTCCATGCCGCACCGGTACAACTACCTCGACCTCGACCCGACCTACAGGAACGCGTTCAACCAGCCGCTGCTCCGGATGACCTTCGACTTCAAGGAGAACGAGCACCGCATGAACGCGCATGCGGCGCAGGTGGTGAACGAACTGGCCAAGTCGCTGAACGCGACGCGGATGGGTTCGGCCAACGGCAAGCCTCAGTCCTGGACCGTCGTGCCCTACCTGTCGACCCACAACGGCGGCGGCACGCCGATGGGCACCGACCCGAAGACCAGCGCGGTCAACACCTTCCTGCAGAGCTGGGATGCGCACAACCTGTTCGTGATGGGCGCCAACGTGTTCCCGCACAACGGGGCCTACCAGCCGACCGGGCTGGTTGGTGCACTGGCCTACCGCACGGCGGACATCATCAAGAGCCGCTACATCAAGAACCCCGGCCCGCTGGTGTCGGCATGACCGGGCCTTCCAGCAAGGAGCGCAGCGACATGCGACGACAAACCCGCGGGCGGCTGCCTGCCCTGCTGGGGGCCGGCGTACTGCTGCTGGCCGCCGGCCAGGCCCTCGCCCAGGCAGACGTGCGCCGCGGCGAGAAGCTGTTCGTCGAATGCAAGGCCTGCCACGCACTGGGGCCGACCACCGACGCGAACGCCCTCGGACCCAGCCTCGCCGGGTTGTTCGGCCGCAAGGCGGCATCGGTCGAAGACTTCCGCTTCTCGCCGGCCATGCGGCGCAGCAACCTCGCCTGGAACCGCCAGACGCTGGATGCCTTCCTGGCCGACCCGCAGGCGTTCATGCCGGGCAACCGGATGCCGTACTCCGGCCTGGCCGACGCGAAGGAACGCGCCGACCTGATCGCCTACCTGAGCCAGGCCACCGCAGCGGCGAAGTAGCCTGGCCCGACCACGGCTGACGCTCAGCGCGCGGGCGGATTTCCGCGCTTGGCTGCTGCACCTGCCGGGATCACCGTCCCGGAGGTGCCGGCCGGCAGCGGCTTCTTCGTCTGCTTGGGTTTCTTGACTTCCTTGTTGCTGCGCTGCTGGCCCTTGGGCATCGAAGCCTCCTGATCATGCAGGCTGCGAATCGTGCAGCCGGTCGATCAGGATACACCACGCGCGCTCACGCACTCCCCGCCGCGACACGCGCCCGGTACTCGGCCGCCGCCGCGTCCATGCGCACGAACACCGCGCCGCGGGCGAGCAGCGCATCGACCAGCTTCTCGAGCATCAGCATGCGATGGCCACGGCCGATGATGAACGGATGGCAGGTGTAGGTGAGCACGCCCCAGTCGAGCTCGCGCTGCATGTAGTCGAAGTCGGCGATCCAGTTGCCGAGCACCTGGTCGGCGTTCATGTTGCCCGGGCGGATCGCGGTCGGATAACGCATGAACTCGAAATGCGGTGCATCGTCGGTCGACCAGCTGATCGGCATCTCGAGCAGGTTCGACGGCTTGCCGAACACGGCCGGCTTCTCGAGCTCGATGATGTCTCCCTGGCGCGCGAAGTACGGCGTGTAGTCGTCGCCCATCATGCTGCTGTCGTAGGTGAATCCGTGCTTGAGCATCAGCTCGATCGAATGCGGCGAGAGGTCCCAGGACGGCGAGCGGTAGCCGGTCGGGCGCTCGCCGCAGGTGCGCTCGATCGCGGCGATGCCCCGCACCAGTTCGTTTTCCTCCTCCTCGCGCGACAGCGTCGCCGGGGGCACGTGCTTCCAGCCGTGGTGGCCGATCTCGTGCCCGGCCTTCGCGACGGCGGCCACTGCATCGGGAAAGGTCTCGGCGGTATGGCCCGGCACGAACCAGGTCGTCGGCAGGCGCCGCTGGCCGAGCATCTTCAGCAGGCGCGGAGCCGCTACGCGAGGGCCGAACTCGCCGCGCGAGATGGCCGATGGCGTTGGCGTACCGCGTGCGATGAAGCCGGAGATGGCGTCGAAGTCGAAGGTCAGGCAGACCAGGTGGCGTCGTGGCTTTGACATGGGCGCGGTTGTTGCTCCAGACTGGACCGTCGCCGGGCGGCCACGGTCGCGGCAGTGTATCAATTCGATCCATCCGACATCATCCGGCCATGCAAGGGAGCGCGCATTGAATGCAATGAACCTGTCTGCAGTGCCGGCATCGTTGACGCTGATGCTGCTCGCCGCGGCACCCCTGGCGCAGGCGGCGGAGGCCCAGGGCCCCTACCCGTCGAGGCCGATCCGCTATGTCGTTCCCTTCGCACCCGGTGGCCCGACCGACATCATGTCGCGCGCGATCGCCGAGCGGCTGTCGGTCACGCTGGGCACGCCTGTCGTGGTCGACAACCGCGCAGGCGCCGGCGGCAGCGTCGGGGCCGAGATCGTCGCGCGGTCGGCGCCGGACGGCTACACGCTGATGATCGGCCATGTCGGCACCCATGCGATCAACATCAGCCTGTATGCGAAGGTCAACTACGACCCGATCAAGGACTTCCAGCCGATCTCGATGATCGCGACCCTGCCGTTCGTGCTGGTGGTGCACCCCGGCGTGCCGGCGAAGAACGTGAAGGACCTGATCGCGCTCGCCCGCGCAAAGCCCGGCGTGCTCAACTTCGCATCGGCCGGCAGCGGCGGACCGACCCACCTTGCCGGCGAACTGTTCAAGAGCACGGCCGCGATCGACATCGTGCACGTTCCGTACAAGGGCAACGCCGCAGCGCTCGGCGATCTCGTCGGCGGGCAGGTGCAGATGATGTTCTCC
>JAIENF010000194.1 GCA_019751575.1 Burkholderiales bacterium | reverse complement strand
GACGACGGCGGGTCCGGTTCCGGCCTCCGGGCGGAGTCCGGTGCCGGCCAGCAGCGCCGCGAGGGCGAGGGTGCTCAGGCTGGCTGCGATCGCGAGGCTTCGCCACCCGCCTGAGCGGCCGGTGCCGGAATCCGCCGCCGATGCAGGAGCCGACGGCGGCATGGGGGAGGCCTCGTGGCCCAGGCGCGCGGCGATGCCTGCCCAGGTGCCCGCCGGCGGTTCCCGCGCTGGGATCGATTCAGCCAGCGGTGCCAGGCGCGCCTCCCAGTCTGCAACCAGTCGGCGCAGCCCCGGGTCGTAGCGCAGCAGGCTGCGGAAGCGTTCCCGCGCGCGGCCCTGCAGCGTGCCGAGCACGTACTCGGCGGCGAGGCGGTCGCGCAGGTCCGGATCGTCATGGCGCATCGCGGGCCCGGCGCTCAGTGCCGGCCCGCGCCGGCGCTTCCGCCGAGGCAGTCCTTGAGTTTCGACATCCCGCGCCGGATCGATGTCTTCACCGTGCCGAGCGGGACCTGCAGGTGCCCGGAAAGCTCTGCATGGGACAGGCCGTGCATGAACGCCAGCGCGATCGCCTGCCGCTGGCGGGCATCGATGGTCGACAGGCAGTCGTGCAGCCGGCGTGCTGCACCGGCCTCGGCCAGCTGATCGAGCGGACCGGGTGCCTCGTCGGCGAACGCGTCCACCCAGGCGTCGCCGTCGTCGCCGGTCACCTCGAGCGCGGGCCGGCGCTTCAGGTCGAGCGCGCGGTTGCGCACGATGCTGGTCATCCAGGTCATGGGTGCCGCGAGGTCGGGCCGGTAGTGGCCGCAGTGGTTCCAGATGTTCACGAAGCTGTCCTGAAGGGCCTCTTCGGCCAGGTCGTCCCGCCTCAATATACGGACCGCGACGGCAAACAGTTTCGCGCTGCAGGTGCGATACAGGTCGGCAAAGGCGGCCTGGTCACGAAGTGCGCAGCGGGCGATGAGATCGCACAGCCGGGCCGGTTCGAGCAGCCCCGTCGTCGGGCTGGCAGCCATGTCAGAGCGTCCGGCCCTTCTGCCAGAGCACGTCGGCCACGCCTGCGTCCCGGTTGACCACCCGGCAAAGCACGAACAGGAGGTCCGACAGCCGGTTCAGGTACCGCTGGGCGAGCGGTGAGACGGGCTCCACGCTGCCCAGGGTGACCATCCGGCGTTCTGCGCGGCGGGCCAGCGTGCGGGCGAGATGGCAGGCAGCCGCGGCACGCGACCCGCCGGGCAGGATGAAATCCTTCAGCGGCTCGAGCGCGTCGTTGAACCGGTCGAGCACCTCTTCGATGCGCGTCACATGGCGCTCGGTGACCGCCGTGTAGCCGGGGATGCTCAGTTCGCCGCCGAGGTCGAACAGGTCATGCTGGACCGCGGTCAGGCACTCGCGCACTTCCGCCGAGACCGGCTCGACCAGCACCAGGCCGATCGCGCAGTTCAGTTCGTCGACGACCCCGAGTACCTCCACCCGGGGTGCGTCCTTGGCCACCCGGCTGCCGTCGCCGAGCCCGGTGTCGCCGCCGTCTCCGGTGCGGGTGTATATCCTGGTGAGGCGAAAACCCATTGCCATCTTCCCGTGGTGAAACCGGACGGCCGGGTCCGGCCATCCGTGATCGTGTTCCAGCGGAACCGTTCCCGCGGTGCGCGATTATAGGGGCGGCGTGGCCGCCGTCGACGGCGATCGGATTGCCGAAGCCGGGTCGCGTTCCGCCGCCATCAGGCAGGTGGCGATCGACGGATCCGGCGTACGCTGCGCGATGGCTTCGATCGCCTGGTCGGCGGAGCGGAACAGGTTCGCCGCGCCGAGCTTCCCGGACAGGCCGGTGCGTTCGAACACTTCCATGACCTGCAGCTTGACCGCGCACATCGACAGCGTGATGCCGACCGCCGCCAGCCGCTCGGACAGGTGCTCCAGGACTTCGATGCCCGATGCATCGATGCCGTTGAGTCCTTCGCAGACGATCAGGACTTCGCGCGCCTCGGGGAAGGAGGACACGGCCTCCAGCACGCTGTCCTCGAAGCAGGGCACGTTCGCGAAATACAGCGAACCGTCGAAGCGCAGCACGACCAGTCGCCGGCTGGTCGACAACCCGTGCACCCGTGCATCGCGCAGCGTGCCGTCCGGATGGCGGGACAGCAGCGCCATGCGTGGGCGCATCGTGCGGTAGAGATAGAGCAGGATCGCCAGCATCGCCCCGACCAGCACGCCGAAATCGATCGCCGGTGCCAGCAGCAGGGTGGCGAAGAAGGTGACCCAGGCGGCGATGCCGTCATGGCGATGCGCGCGCCACGCCCGGTTCATCGCGGTGAAGCCGAACAGGCTGGTCACTGCCATCATGATCACCGCGGCCAGTACCGCCTGCGGGAGGTGGTACAGGAGCGGGGTCAGGGCCACCAGCGTGAGCAGCATCAGCAGCCCGGTGACCACGCTGGCCACGCCGGTGCGGGCCCCGGCGCTGATGTTCACCGCCGAGCGCGAGAACGAGCCCATGGTCGGGAAGGCCTGGGTGAGGCTGCCCGCCACGTTGGCCAGGCCCTGTCCGAGCAGTTCCTGGTTGGCATCGATGCGTTGCCGCGTGCGTGCCGCGATCGCCTTGCCGATGGAGACCGCCTCGACGAACCCGATCAGCGCGATCACCAGCGCAGCGCTGAGCAGCGAACGCACCGCCTCCCAGGAAAACTGCGGCAGGCTGAATGCCGGGAGGCCCGCCGGTATCGCGCCGACCACTTCGCCGCCCCCCGAGAGCTGCACCTTGCCGGCGCGGATGTCGCGGATGCGCCAGGTGTCGGCGCCACCGTCCGCGCCGGCACCGGGCATCTCCAGCGAGACGATCGAGCCGTCGGGGCCCAGGGTGGCGTGGAAGGCGAGCTGCCGCAGGCCACGCAGCCGCTGGGCGTTCTCGCGCTGCAGGTCGGCCCGCTCGAGCTGCTTGAGGTCGAGCTCGTGGCGCCGCGTCAGGGCTTCGCTGCGCGACGCCGCGCTGGCGGCATCGCGGCGGCGCAGCGCCTCGATCGCCGCATCCAGCTCGCGCGCCTGCGCGCGGGCCTGCTGGTAGTCGCGCGCGATCGCC
>JAIENF010000540.1 GCA_019751575.1 Burkholderiales bacterium | reverse complement strand
GTCCCTGCGCGTGCGCGCGACCGGCATCGGCTCGACCACCGCCCTCGCCCGCATCGTGCGACTGGTCAGCGAGGCCCAGGGCTCCAAGGCCCCGATCCAGCGGCTGGCCGACCGGATCGCCGGCGTGTTCGTGCCGGTGGTGCTGGGGCTCGCCGCGCTCACCTTCGGCGGCTGGCTGATCTCGGGCGCGACCCTGGTCGACGCGCTGGTGCCGGCCATCGCCGTGCTGGTCATCGCCTGCCCCTGTGCGCTCGGGCTGGCGACGCCGACCGCAGTGATCGTCGGCATCGGCGAAGGCTCGCGCGCCGGCATCCTGATCCGCAATGCGGCCGCGCTGGAAGCAGCACACCGGCTCGACCTGCTCATCGTGGACAAGACAGGCACCCTGACCACCGGCCGGCCACAGG
This sequence comes from Burkholderiales bacterium, assembly GCA_019751575.1. GTDB lineage: Bacteria > Pseudomonadota > Gammaproteobacteria > Burkholderiales > CAIKXV01 > CAIKXV01. The sequence continues at coordinate 2,662 of JAIENF010000540.1, read as the reverse complement.
TGGTGGCGGTGGTGGCGTTCGACGGCGCCACCGAGGGCCGCGTGCTGGCGATCGCCGCTGCGCTGGAAGCCGATTCCGAGCATCCCCTGGCACAGGCGATCCGGGACGCAGGCGTGGCCGGGGCAGCCCCGCCCGCCGCGCGCGCCGCAGGCTACGAGGCGGTCGTCGGGCACGGCGTGCGCGCGACCGTCGACGGCCAGCCCGCGCTGCTGGGATCCGCGGAATGGCTGCACGCTCAAGGCATCCCGGTGCCGGCACGGCCGGTCGACGGTGGCGACGGTGGCGACGATGCAGACCGACTGACCTGGGTCGCGGTGGCGCACGGCGGTCGCGCGCTCGGGCTGATCGGACTGGCCGACGCGCTGCGCGAGGATACGGCCGCAGCGGTCGAGCGGCTGCGCGCCGGCTCGGTCGACCTGCGGGTGATGTCCGGCGACCACGAGGCAGTCACCGCACGGGTCGCTGCGGAGGCCGGCATCGTGTCGTACCGGGCCCGCTGCACGCCCGGCGACAAGGCAGCGGAAATCGTCCGCCTGAAGGCGGCGGGCCATTCGGTCGGCATGGTCGGGGACGGCATCAACGATGCCCCGGCGCTCGCTGCCGCCGACGTGAGCTTCGCGATCGGCAGCGGTTCGGGAATCGCACTGCATACCGCGGACATCACGCTGATGGGCAGCCGGTTGTCGCAGGTCGTGGACGCCATCGACCTGTCGCGCGCGACGATGGCGAAGATCCGGCAGAACCTGTTCCTGGCATTCGCCTACAACCTCATCGGCATCCCGCTCGCCGCCGCCGGCATGCTCGACCCGGTGTTCGCCGGCGCGGCGATGGCGGCCAGTTCCGTCTGCGTGGTCGGCAACGCGCTCCTGTTGCGCCGCTGGCGCCCGGCGACGACGCCTGCCACGGCCCCCTCCCCGACTCCACCCTCCGCAACGAAAGGCACGTGAACGATGGAAACCACCCGCATCGCGGTCGAAGGCATGACCTGCCAGGGCTGCGTCAACAGCCTCACCCGCGCGCTCCAGGCCACCCCGGGCGTGCGATCCGCCACGGTGACGCTGCAGCCTGCGCAGGCGACCATCGAACACGACCCGGCGACCGCGCCGGCCGATCGGCTGCGTACGGTGATTGCCGATGCCGGCTTCGAAGCGCGCTGAGCGCAGCCCGGGCGCGAAACGCACCGTCGCCAAGCCGGCGCGGACGGTCGTGCAGCCGGACAAGAAGGAACTGTTGCGGCGGCTGAACCGGATCGAAGGCCAGGTGCGCGGCATCGCGCAGATGATCGAGGCAGACCGCTACTGCATCGACGTGCTGACCCAGCTCGCCGCGATCCGCTCCGCCCTGGACGCAACCGCGCTCGGCCTCACCGAGAACCATGTGCACCACTGCGTGTCAGGCGCGATCGAGGCCGGGCACGGCAGCGCGGCGGTCGACGAACTGATGCAGGTGCTGCGCCGGTTCGCGCGCTGAACCGGGGCGTACCTTCCTACCAGAAGTGCCACCAGCGCCGGCCATCCGCGCGGGGATCGACGGCCAGGTACTTGCTCTTCGGGAAGTTGGCCCTCATCACGCGTTCGGCATCGTTGCGCAGGTCGGTCAGCCCCATCGCGTCATAGGCCTTGACCATGATCAGCAGGCCTTCCTCGTTGGCCGGGGCCTGCGGATAGGTGGTCAGCGCGGTCTGCGCACGGTTGGCCGCGGCCACGTACGCGCCCTTGCGCAGGTAGAAGCGCGCCACGTGCACCTCGTGCGAAGCCAGCATGTTGACGATGAACTTCATCCGCGCCGCCGCATCCGGGGCATAGCGGCTTTCGGGGAACCGCGTGACCACTTCCCGGAACGAATCGAACGATTCGCGTGCCGACCGCGGATCGCGTTCGCTCACGTCCTGGCGCGACAGCGACCCGAGCAGCCCGAGCTCGCTGCCGAAGTTGATCAGTCCGCGCAGGTACCAGGCATAGTCGGCGCTGGGATGCGTCGGGTACAGCTTGAGGAACCGGTCGAGGGTCGCGATCGCCTGGATCGGCTCGGCATCCTTCCACTGCGAATAGGCCAGTTCGAGCAGCGCCTGCTGCGAATAGCGTCCGAACGGGAATCTCGCCTCGAGTGTCTCGTAGAGCTTGATCGCGCGCGCCCAGTTGCGGGTGTTCATCTCGTCGCGCGCTTCGGCATAGATCTTCGCCGCCGGCCAGCCTCGGGTCTCGTCGAAGTTCCGCACCGAGGCACAGCCGCCGATCAGGCACAAAGCCGCGACGGCGATCACGGCCTGCCGCAGTGCCAGTAAACTCCCCCATCGGCCCGCGCCGGAGGCGGCACCGGATCGGCTGTCACATGTCCGACTGGCAAGCGGCCGGTCGGGATTCAAGGCTGCGGCTTTCATCGGTTGGTCCGTTCCATGGCAAACAATTGATTCCGCACCAGTATAGCCCGAGCGTCGCATCGCAAGACGGCGCGCCGCTGCGCCTCGTCGTGCCCGCAGCGCGCGGCGGCGAACGCATCGACCAGGCGCTCGCGGCCCTGATGCCCGAACACTCGCGAAGCCGTCTCCAGCAGTGGATTCGCGGGGGCCGGGTGCGGGTGGACGGTCGCCCCGTGCGCAGCGCGGACCGCATCTGGGGCGGCGAACTGCTGGAGGTTACCCCGGGCACCGACCCGCAGCAGG
>JAIENF010000122.1 GCA_019751575.1 Burkholderiales bacterium | reverse complement strand
CACGGTGCGTGCGCAGCAGTTCCATACCGACCTGCACGGCTTCCAGCCGGCCTGGCGGGCCTGGCAGAAGCACCTGCCCGGTCATTACCTGCCATTCTCCGCGATCGAGGTGCCGGCGCTTGCGGTGCCGGGCGCGGTGGTCATGCTTGACCTGTGGGTGTACGTGCCCTGACACGCGTCGATGTCCGGCACCGTTCTTGCTCGAACCCGAACACTCAACCATCGAGGATAGCCATGAACCGTCGTCCACCGTCCCGTCCTTCGAACCTGCCGCGCCGCACGCTGGTCGCCGCAGTCGCCTCCGCAGTGCTGGCGGGTCCCGGCCTCGCGCTCGCCCAGCCGGACCCGGCCGCGGGTTATCCCGCGCAGCCGATCCGCTTCATCATCCCGGCCACCGCTGGCGGCGGCACCGATGTCATCACCCGGATCATCGCGAAGTACATGACCGAGGCCTGGAACTCGCCGGTGCTGGTCGAGAACCGGGCCGGTGCGGGCGGCGTGATCGCCGCGCAGTACGTGGCGGGGCAGAAGCCCGACGGCTACACCTTCCTGGCCATCCCGAGCGCGTTCGGCGTGCGCTCGGCGATCGATCCGAAGCTGCCCTACGATCCGCTGAAGGCGTTCGTCGGCGTCGGCCAGACTGCGCGCTCGCCGAGCTTCATGGTCGTGTCGCCGGCGCGCGGCTTCAAGACGCTGAAGGACCTGATCGCGTTCGCGAAGGCGCAACCGCAGGGTGTGGTCTACGGCTCCGCAGGCGTCGGCAGCACCGCGCACCTGCATGCGGCGGCGACGGCGCACCTGGCCGGATTCAAGGCGGAGCATGTGGCCTACAAGGGCACGCCGGAGGCGGTCAACGATGCGATGAACGGGCGCGTGCTCTATACGTTCGCGCCCGGCCCGAATGCGCTGCCGCTGGCGCGCGAAGGCAAGCTGCAGATCCTGGTCACCAGCTCCCTCGCCGGCACCAAGTACATGCCCGGCCTGCAGTCCCTGGCCCAGGCCGGCCTGCCTGGCTACGAGAGCGAGGACTGGTTCGGCGTGCTGGCGCCGGCGGGCACGCCGCTGGCGATCCGCGAGCGGGTGTCGAAGGAGATGGCGCGCATCCTGGCGCTGCCCGAGGTGCGCGAGCGGCTGAGCACGTTCGGTGCCGAACCGGTATCGTCGACGCCACAGGCGTTCGACGCGTTCGTGCGCGACTACATCATCCGCACCCGCAAGCTCGCCGAGGAAATCGGCATGAAGCCGGAAGGCTGAGGAGGACTCGATGTTCGATCATCCCGACCATGCGCGCGCAGCCGCGCTGATCACGCCGGAAGCGGTACGCGACACCCTGGTCGAGATGGTCGACATCTGCAGTCCGACCGGACGCGAGGCAGCACTCGCCGAGTACATCGTCGCGCGCCTGCAGCGCTCCGGCATCCGTTCCTACCTGCAGGAAGTCAGCCCCGGCCGGCCGAACGCGATCGGCGTGCTGCCGGGCACCGGTCGCGGCAGCAACCTGCTGTTCACCGGGCACATGGACACCTCGTCCGACGGCGACGAGGACTACCTGCCGGGCGAAGGCTTCAAGCCAAAGGCGATCGTGCGCGACGGCTGGATCTGGGGCCTGGGCGCGAACAACATGAAGAGCGGCCTCGCCTCGGCGATGGTCGCGATGGAAGCGCTGGCGAAGGCCGGCGTGAAGCTCGAAGGCGACGTGCTCTACGGCGGCGTGGTCGGCGAGACCGAGAAATGCCAGGTGGAGGAGTTCCGCTCCGAGGCGCAGTCGGGCTACGGCATCGGCACCCGCTTCATGGTCACCCATGGCGTCACCGCCGACTATGGCGTGCTGTGCGAGCCGACCACGCTGCAGGTGTCGACCGCGAACATGGGCGTCACCTGGTTCCGCATCACGGTGGCCGGCACGATGAGCCATTCGGCCTGGTCGAACCGGCCGGTGGTGGTGAACGCGATCAACGAGATGCACGTGCTGCAGTCGATGCTGTTCGACTGGGCGAAGCAGTACAGCGCCAGCCACGAGTACATGGGCGAACGGCCGAACGTCACCTTCGCGGCGATCCGCGGCGGCCTGCCGTGGCGGGTGTCGCGCAACCCGTGGGAGTGCAGCCTGTACCTCGACGTGCGCACCATCCCGGGCACCACCACCGACGACCTCAAGCGGTCGCTGCGGCCGGTGCTGCGCGCGTTCGCCGAAGCGCGAAAGTGCGAAGAGCCGATCCTCGATGCCTATGTCAGCGACCCGCCGACCGACATCGGCGAAACGCCGCTGATCAGCCGGGTGGTGATGGCGGCGCATCGCCATGTCGTCGGCAGCGACTCGAGGTTCATCATCCGCCGGCCGGGGGCCGATGCGGTGCACCTGAGCAGCTACAACGTGCCGACGCTGTGCTACGGGCCGGGCGGCCGCAGCCATCCGGACATGAAGGGCGGCCAGATGCATGCGGTCGGCGAGCACGTGAACATCGACGACCTGTGCACGGCGGCGAAGGTGTACCTGGCGACGGCGTTCGAGGTGTGCGGGAAACCCCGTAGCTGATGCGTTGCACCCAGCGGATGCGCCGGATGGGGCGCACCGCTGCCTGCGCCGGCCGGGTGCGCTATTCGACCTTCGCGCCGGTCGCCTGCACCACCTTGCGCCAGCGTTCGATCTCGCTGCGGATGAACGCGGAGAACTCCGCCGGCGACGATTCGGTCAGGTCCATGCCCTGGGCCATCAGCTTCTGGCGCACGCCCGGATCGGCGATCGCCTTGCGGAACTCGCCGTTCAGCTGCGCGACGATTGGCTCGGGCGTGCCGCCGGTGGCGGAGAAGCCGAACCAGCCGCCGACATCGAAGCCGGGCAGGCCGGTCTCGGCGAGCGTCGGCATCTCGGGCACGGCGGCCATGCGTCTGGCGGACGTGACGCCGAGCGAGCGCAGGCGTCCGGCCTTCACCGATTCCAGCACTACCGGCACGCTGGCGAACGCGATCATCGTCTCTCCGGAGAGCACCGCGGTGGCCGAGGCGGGCGTGCTCTT
>JAIENF010000322.1 GCA_019751575.1 Burkholderiales bacterium | reverse complement strand
ACGTGACCTGGCGGCCGCGAAGCCCGCCTCGGTCTCGGTGTGGAGCGCAGCTTCCTCGTTCGGCGACGAGGCCTACAGCACGGCCATGCTGCTTGCCGACATGCAGGCACAGGGGCGCATCGGCCCCGACTGGTCGATCCTGGGCACGGACATCAGCGACCGGGTACTGCGCAGTGCAATCGAGGCGATCTACCCTGAGGACCGGTTGCGCAACGTCGATCCGCAGCGCATCCGCCGCCACTGCCTGCGGGGCGAAGGTACGTCCGAAGGAATGGTGCAGGTCGCTCCCGGGTTGCGCAAGCGCGTGAGGTTCGGCCAGCTCAACCTGTGCCGCCCGATCGAGAAGCTCGGCATGTTCGACGTGGTGTTCCTGCGCAACGTGCTGATCTACTTCGACGCACCGACCAAGGTCGAAGTGGTCGACCGGGTGCTGGACGAACTGCGCCCTGGCGGGCTGTTCTTCATCGGAACGGCGGAAGGCCGCGTGCCCTGCCGCACGCCGCTGCAGACCCTGGCGCCGGGTGCGTTCCGCAAAGCGGCATGAGCGGCCATGGGATCCCCACCCTCCCCATGCGCGGCCCGGGCGGCTTCGGCACCGCAGCGAGGATCCTGAACCCGGGCGATGTCGCGGTGGGCCAGCGCGGAGACCGGCTGGAAACGCTGCTTGGCTCCTGCGTCGCCATCGTGCTGACCGACCCTCGCCGTACCATCGGTGCGATGTGCCACATCGTGCACGGACGGCCGGCACCGGCCGGCGACCGGCAGAACAGCGCGTTCGCAGACGTGGCGCTGTCCCGCATGCATGCACTGCTGAGCGCACACGGGATCACGCCCCGGTTGTGCGAAGCCTTCGTGTACGGCGGCGGCAACATGTTTCCACAACTCTTCAGGCGCGCGCACGTCGGGGACGACAATGCGGCCTGGGCGCTGCATGCGCTGGAGGCCGAAGGCATCCGCGTGGTCGCGCGGGATACCGGCGGCGATGTGTACCGTCGCATTGGCTGGACCGTCGGGCCGACGATGCCGGAGTCGCGATCGGTCTCGGTGTGACCATGATGACGGCACCCGGGCAGGCAAGTGCGGCCCGGTACCCGGCACCGGCAGCACGCCCCGCCGCTTTACAAGCGTTCCCGTTCCGGTGCAGCATCGAACCGTGATGCCGCATCCTTCCCAGCCGATGGGCACCGTGTTCCTGCTCGACGACCACGCACTGTCGCGTGCGGGCCTGCGCGCGCTGCTCGAGCATGAGTTCGGCTTCAAGGTCGCGGCGGACGGCACCGCCGCAACCGCAGCGGGCAGGCCTTCGGTGGCGATCGTCGGCAGCGATGATCCGGCAGCGGCGCTCGCGTTGATCCGCTCGCTTGCCATGGCCACGCCCGCGGTGGCCTGCATCCGCCTCGACACGCGCGCGACCGCGGACTCGATCAAGGCGGCATTCGATGCCGGTGCCTTGGGCTACCTCCTGCGTGCGGACAGCGCATCGGACCTGGCGGGTGCCATACGTTCGGCGGCCAGCGGCCAGCGTTACCTGAGCCCGGTCGCGTCGGCTGCGCTGGTCGACCATCTCCAGAACCGGGACACCGCCCGCCCGCATCACGCGCTGACCCGGCGGCAGCTGGAGGTCCTGCGCCTGGTTGCACAGGGCCGGAGCACGAAGACGATCGCGCGCGACCTCGGGCTCAGCACGAAGACGGTCGATGCGCACCGCTACCAGATAGGGAAACGGCTGCAGGTGCACGACGTCGCCGGGCTCGTGCGCTATGCGATCAGGCACGCGCTGGTCGAAAACGGGCCCTGACGACGCGGGCGACCTGCGTCACCCCTTGGCGAACACGAACATCCCGTTCCGAACGTCGACCTTGACGGTGTCCTTCGGGCCGAAGCGGCCCTCGAGGAGTTCGCGCGCGAGGCGGTTCTCGATCTCGCCCTGGATCGCGCGCTTCAGCGGCCGCGCCCCGAACACGGGATCGAAGCCCGCCTTCGCGACTTCCGCGATTGCAGCGTCGCTCACCTCGAGCACCATTTCCATCGACGCCAGCCGCTTCTCGAGCAGCTTCAGCTGGATGCGCGCGATGTTCGCGATGTTCGCTTCGTCGAGCGCATGGAAGACGACGATCTCGTCGATCCGGTTGACGAACTCGGGCCGGAAATGGGTCTTCACCTCGGCCATCACCGCGACCTTGACCACGCCGTAGTCGCTGCCGGACATCTGCTGGATCATCTGCGACCCGAGGTTCGAGGTCATCACGATCACCGTGTTCTTGAAGTCGACGGTGCGTCCCTGGCCGTCGGTCATGCGGCCATCGTCGAGCACCTGCAGCAGCACGTTGAACACGTCAGGGTGGGCCTTCTCGACCTCGTCGAGCAGGATCACGCTGTACGGCTTGCGCCGCACCGCCTCGGTCAGGTGGCCGCCCTCCTCGTAGCCGACATAGCCTGGCGGGGCACCGATCAGGCGCGACACCGAATGCTTCTCCATGAACTCCGACATGTCGATGCGGATCAGATGGTCCTCGGAATCGAACAGGAACTCGGCCAGCGCCTTGCACAGTTCGGTCTTGCCGACGCCGGTCGGCCCGAGGAACAGGAACGAACCGTACGGCCGCCTGGGATCCGCAAGGCCGGAGCGCGAGCGGCGGATGGCATCGGACACCAGCCGTACCGCTTCGTCCTGCCCGACCACTCGCCGGTGCAGCGCGCCTTCCATCTGCAGCAGCTTCTCGCGTTCGCCCTGCATCATCTTCGACACCGGGATGCCCGTGGCACGCGACACCACCTCGGCGATCTCCTCGGCGCCGACCTGGGTGCGCAGCAGGCGCGGCTTCGCGCCCTGCACCTTCTCGCCCTCGGTGGCGCTGCGCAGCTGCGCCTCCAGGGCGGGCAGCCGCCCGTACTGGATCTCGGCGACCTTCTCGAACTTGCCCTGGCGCTGCAGGTCGTTGAGTTCGGCACGCAGGCGGTCGATCTCCTCCTTCACGTGCTGCGAGCCCTGCACCTGCGCCTTCTCGGCCT
>JAIENF010000689.1 GCA_019751575.1 Burkholderiales bacterium | reverse complement strand
AATCCTCGCAGACTTGGTACCCCAGCCCGCGCGAGCCGGAGTGGATCATTACGGTGATCAGGCCCTTCTCCAGCCCGGTGGAATGCGGAAGCCGGGGCGACTTGCGATCGTCGTGGTACAGCAGGAACAGTCGGACATGCGCGCGCGCCCGTGTAGGTGTCGTTGCGCCAGGCCCAGAAGCGGAAGTTGAGGCTCCACCAGATCGCGCTGGCGATGCTGCCCGGCGGGGGCGGCTGCGGCGGCAGTGAGCGCACGCGCGGGGCGAGCCTCAGTTCGATCGGATCGTTCACCGCGACGCCGTAGGCGCGGGCCTGCTCGCGCATGAACTCGGCCATCGGCTGGAATCGCTGGAGATCGATCCGGCCCAGGTACTGCTCGGACCGCTCGGAGCCGTCTGCATTGATCGGATACAGCACCACGATCACCGGGTTCTTCCAGTCGGTGGCGTCGCGCTGGGCGAGCCACGCCCCCTGTGCAACGGTCGCCAGGATGAACAGCAGCACTCCGATCCGTATCGCTTTCCACATCGTGCGTGGTTCCCGCTGCGGGAACACTCCCGCCAACGTACACTTTCGGCAGGAATCCCTGACAATTGAGGCCTGCTGCGGAGACAGGTACCGCAGGAACGGCCCGGAACCGACGAGGAACGTCCATGACCGCCGCCAATCCGCCCGACACGGCTGCAGCACCCGCCGTGCGCGCCACCACCCGCCTTCGCCAGCTGCTGGCCGGCGGCCGTACCGTGTTCGTGCCGGGATGCTTCAACGCAGTCAGCGCGCGGGTGATCGAGATGACCGGATTCCCCGCGGTCTACATGACGGGCTATGGCACGTCCGTGGCACAGCTCGGCATGCCCGATGTCGGCTTCGCCACGATGACCGAGATGCACACCAACGCGCGCTGGATCGCCAATGCGGTGTCGATCCCGGTGATCGCCGACGCGGACAACGGCTACGGCAACGCGGTGAACGTGACGCGCACCGTGCGCGAATACATCCAGACCGGCGTCGCCGCCATCCACCTCGAGGACCAGTCGCTGCCCAAGCGCTGCGGCCATGTCGCCGGCCGCCAGGTGATCCCGCTCGCCGAGGCGGTCGGCAAGATCCGCGCCGCGGATGCGGTGCGCCGGCAGGTCGATCCCGATTTCGTGCTGATCGCGCGCAGCGATGCGCGCGGCGCGGTCGGGGGCTCGCTCGACGATGCGATCGCGCGCGTGAATGCATACCTGGATGCCGGCGCCGATCTCGGCTTCGTCGAAGGACCGACCTCGGTGGCCGAGGTCGAGCGCATCTGCCGCGAAGTGCGCGGACCGGTGTTCTACAACATGACCGGCGTGTCGCCGCGCTTCACGCTGCAGCAGATGAACGACTACGGCATGGCGATGACGATCACCGCCAACACGATGCTGCGCGCGGCGCTCACCGCCATGTACGACGTGGCGGTGGCGATGCGCGACGACGGCCCGATGGCCGAGGCCGCGCTGATGGAACGCATCGCCAGCCATCCGGTGGGCGACCTGCACAAGTTCTCGGGGCTGGATGCGATCCGCAAGCTGGAAGAGGCCTACATGCCCGCCGAGGAACTGGCGAAGTACGAGGGCACGATCGGCTACCGGCCCAAGGCCTGATGGCTGCGCTCAGCGCAGCAGTCCGTCGCCGATCAGGCGCACCCCGATCGACCACCAGCTGCGGTCGATCTCGCGGCTGCCGACCTGGCGGCCGATGACCGCGTCGACCTGCACCTTCTCCTTCACGACCCAGAAGCGGAACCCGCCCTGCCAGGACGGGCTGCCGCGGTCGCTGCCGTACACCTCGGCAGCCAGCAGCAGTTCCTGGTCGCCGCGCCGGAACAGCCGCGTTTCGCTGCCCACGCCCCACAGCGCGATCGTGCGCTGCGTCTCGCGGTCGCGCTTGATGCCGGCCAGCGTGAGCAGCACGAACGCCTCGTCGGCGAAGGCGATGCTGGTCACGTTGTAGGCGTAGGCCGACGCAAGCGCCGAGGGCCCCGAGGCTGCGGAAGATCCGCTGACCCGCGCAGTGGCCCCCGCGGCGAAGCCGGTGCCGATGCCGGTATCGAGGCTGCGCAGCAGCGTCTTGACCTGCACCAGCGCATTGCCGTTCCAGGGCTGGCCGCCCTCCGATGGCAGGCGATTGAGGCCGGCGCTGATCTCGAGGTTGCCGCCCGGGTTGCACGCCGGCAGCGCCCAGAACTCGGTGCCGCCGCCCCTGGGACGGTGGTGCTGAACCCAGGACTCCACCTGGCAGCCGCCCGCGGGGGTGATGCGTGCGTCGTCGGTCGCATAGGGCCGGGCGGCCTGCAGCGGCGGCGAGGGCAGCAGGATGGACAGCGCAAGCGCGCCAGCCATCGCCCTCACGGTACGGTCATGCGCGCGCATTGCGCACCGGGTTGCGCAGCACGCCGATGCGCTCGATCTCGCACTCCACTTCGTGCCCGTGCTCGAGGAACCAGCTGCCCGGACCCTGCCAGGTCATGCCGGTTCCGCCGGGACTGCCGGTCGAGACGATGTCGCCAGCCTCCAGGCCAGCGAACGAGTACCACGCGATCTGCGCGGGGATACGGTGGATCTGCTGTCCGGTGTTGCCGTCCTGCCGCGCGACGCCGTTGACCCGGGTCAGCAGCCGCAGGGCATGCGGATCGGGGATTTCGTCCTTCGTGACCACCCACGGGCCGAGCGGCGCCGCCCCGGGGAAGTTCTTGCCCACCGTGATGTTTCCTTCCCTGCGCTCCACCGCCTGGATGTCGCGCGCGGACAGGTCGTTCATGATCGTGTAGCCGAACACCACGTCGGCCCAGCGCTCCGGATCGACGCGCGCGCAATCGGCTCCGATCACCACCGCGAGTTCGGTCTCGTAGTCGAGCTTGCGCGTCCAGCGCGGCTTGCGGATCGTCTCGCCGGGACCGATCACGCAACTGGCGTTCTTGATGATGCAGCCCGGCCGTGCCGTCGCGGCGTCAGCCGCCGCTTCGCC
>JAIENF010000477.1 GCA_019751575.1 Burkholderiales bacterium | reverse complement strand
TGTCGATCTCCTGCGGCTGGGTGCCCAGGCACAGGATCCGTTCGCCCGTGCGCTGGCGATTCACGGCGACCGTACGCTGGCCGGGCTGTCGCGCGCGCAGATCCTTTCCACCTCGGTGCCCATGCTGCTGCACTTCGAGGACCGCAACTCGATGGCGCACTCGGTGGAGGCGCGGGTGCCGTTCCTCGACTACCGCCTCGTCGAGTTCGCGCTCGGGTTGCCCGACGAGTTCAAGCTGCGCGAGGGCACGACGAAGCGGGTGCTGCGGGGCGCGATGAAGGGCATCCTGCCCGAGCCGGTGCGCTCAAGGCAGGACAAGATGGGCTTCTTGACCCCCGAGGAGGTCTGGTTGCGCCGCGGGGCGCCGGAACAATTCCGCGCCGCTACGCGCGAGGCGGTTTCGCATTCGCACGGCGTGCTGCTGCCCTTCGCGCAGGACACGCTGGAACGCGTGATCCGCGGCGATGAGCCCTTTTCGTTCAAGCCGTGGCGCCGGATATCCTTCGGGGCGTGGATGAAGGTCTTCAACGTGACGCCGGAGTAGTCGATCGATGGATCAGTGCACGGTCATGACGGTGGTGGGGGCGCGCCCCCAGTTCGTGAAGGCGGCGATGCTCAGCCGCGCGTTGCAGGGCGCAGGCGCGCGCGAGTTCCTGGTCCACACCGGGCAGCACTACGCCCGCTCGATGTCGGACGTCTTCTTCGAAGAACTCGAGATCAGGCCTCCCGACGCGAATCTCGGCATCGGTTCGATGTCGCACGGCGCACAGACCGGACGCATGATGGAAGCGATCGAAGCGCTCGTCCTCGAGCATCGGCCGGGATGGGTGGTCGTGTTCGGCGACACCAACTCGACCCTCGCCGCGGCGCTGGTTGCGGCAAAGCTGCACGTGCCGGTTGCCCATGTCGAGGCCGGGCTTCGTTCGGGCGATCGCCGGATGCCAGAGGAGCTGAACCGGATCGTCTCCGACCACGTGTCGTCGCTGTTGTTCGCTCCCACGCAGGCTGCAGTCGACAACCTTGTGCGCGAGGGCACGCCGGCGGGACGCATCGAGCTCGTGGGCGACGTCATGCTGGACGCCGTGAAACACTATGCCTCGCGCGCGCCCGACCCCTCAGCCACTCTCGAAGACTGCGGACTGAAGCCTCGAGGCTTCGTGCTCGCCACGGTCCACCGCGCGGAAAACACGGACGACGCGCAGCGCCTGCGCACGATCGTCGAGGCGCTTGAGGAGCTCGGCGAGGCGATGCCCGTGCTGCTCCCCCTGCATCCTCGCACGCGTGCAGCCATGATCCGCGAAGGGCTCCTGCCTGCCAAGAGGCGCGGACTCCACCTCGTCGAACCCGTCGGTTACCTCGAGATGCTGGCGCTGCAGAAGGCTTCGGCGCTGGTCGTCACAGACTCGGGCGGAGTCCAGAAGGAAGCCTTCATGCTCGACGTCCCCTGCGTCACGTTGCGGTCGACGACCGAGTGGACGGAGCTGGTTGACTGCGGATGGAACGTCTTGCTGCCTCCGGAGGTCCTCGGCGAGCGGCTCGGGCAGCGACTCGCCGAGGCGCTCGGCAGAGAGCCGCCCCCGAAGCCGGCCTCACCACTCTACGGAAACGGAGATGCAGCAAGGAGGATCGTCGATGCCCTGTTCGCAGGATGAGGCAACCGGGCCATCGGCCCCTCGGGCACTGCGCGTGCTCTACATCCATCCGATCGGGGTGTTCGGTGGCTCATCAAGAAGTCTGCTCGAGTTGATCGACGCGTTTCCTGCGCAAGCCATCCAGCCCCGGGTCCTCACCGCGCGCGGAAACTTCGCCCCATTACTTGAGCGCCGGGGAGTGGAAACGGTCATCGCGCGGGGAATCGCGCGATTCGACAACACACGTTTCGGCTGGTACCGGGGACGGCGCTGGCTGCTCCTGCTTCGCGAAGCTTATCTGCTGCCGGGCACCCTCCTGGCGGTGCGTCGCGCCTGCAAGACGTGGCCGGAAGTCGACGTCATCCATGTCAACGAGGTCACCGCCGTGCCGGCCTGGTGGTATGCGAGGCGTCTTTTGGGTCGACCCGTCGTAGTGCATGTGCGCTCGGTGCAGCAGAACCTTTCGTCCCTGCGACGGACAAGGTGGCTGACGCAACTGCTGCGCGGGAGTTGCGAACAGGTCATCGCGATCGACGAAACGGTGCGCGAGAGCCTGCCGGATGGCATCAGCGCAGAGATCGTTCACAACGCTTTTTCCGTCGAACGCGCTTCCCGCGACGCTTCACTCGAAGCTCGGCTGGATGCGCTTCCAGCCACCGCTTTCCGTGTCGGCTTCGTCGGAAACTTCCTCGGGATGAAGGGCCTGATCGATCTGATCGAAGCGATCGGCCTGTGCCAGGCGCGCGGGGTGGACGTGCACGTGCTCGTACTGGGGGCGAATCCCCGGCGGATGAAGCGAGGGCTGTCCTGGCTGCTGGGCAAGGCTGGCTTCAGCCGCGACCTCGAGGCCGAGACCATGGCACGCGCCGAGACGCTACGTGTCCGGGACAGGGTACATCTGCTGGGCTTCAGCGAAGCGATCAGCAGCGTCTACGAGCGGATCGACGCGATCTGCTTTCCCTCTCATCTGGAAGCGATCGGCCGGCCGGTGCTGGAAGCGGCTTTCTTCGGCAAGCCAAGCATCGTGGCGATCAGCGCCCCGCGCCCCGACACGCTCGAGGACGGCGTGACCGGAATCGCATTTCCACCGGGCGACATCCCGGCATTGGCCGACGCCATAGAGAAGCTGGCGGTCGACCGGCAGCGGTTGCTCAGCATGGGAGCAGCTGCCCAGGAACTCGCGACACGGAATTTCGACGCGAAGACGAACGCCGCAAAGGTGCTTGCAATCTATCGGCGCCTGGCGGCACCGAACTGACCTGACGCGTCCGGCCAGAGGGAATTGGTGGAGACGAGGAGGATCGAACTCCCGACCTTCGCATTGCGAACGCGACGCTCTCCCAGCTGAGCTACGTCCCC
>JAIENF010000329.1 GCA_019751575.1 Burkholderiales bacterium | reverse complement strand
GTCGAGTTCGAGGTGGTGCTGGTGCTGCCCGTGGCAAGCCGCCCGGCGCCTGCGGCCGTGCGTCAGGTCGAAGTGGACGAAGCGCCGGCGACGGGCCGCTGAACCAGCCGCGCGATCAGGTCGAGCACAGTGCGCGCGGAGCAGGGGCTGCGCAGCGTCTCGCGCACGTCCAGCGACACCAGGCGCGTGGCGGGGTCGTCTTCGCCGACCAGCCTGGACAGCACGGCGACCGGCGTCGAGGCAGGGGAGCGGTACTGGCCGCAGCGCAGCAGGGTCAGCAGGTCCAGTGCGTCGCCCTTGCGGTCCAGGGCGATCACGATCGCGTCGAACGCCTGCGATTCCATCAGCTGCACTGCCGAGTGGACGTCCGGCGTACCGTGGACATGCGCGAGCCCGAGTTCGTCGGCCACCTTGGCGACTGCCCTGCGCAGCAGCAGGTCGGCGTCGGCCAGCAGTACGTCCGGCAGCGGTGCATCGGCTGTCGACAGGCTCATGGCGTCGCCGCCTCGCGCATGAGTTCCTCCACCACCACGTCGCGCAGCGCGCACAGGATGGACTGGTCGATGCGCGAGAAGGTGCGCGGCTCGGTGTCGATCAGGCACAGCGTGCCGACCGACAGGCCGCCGGGGAGGATCAGCGGCGCACCTGCATAGAAGCGGATGAACGGATCGCCGGTCACGAGGGGGTTGTCCGCGAAACGCGGATCGTCCCGTGCGTCCCCGATCACCAGCACGTTGCTGCCTTCGATCGCATGGCCGCAGAACGAGATGTCGCGCGATGTTTCACAGGCATCGAGGCCGACGCGGGCCTTGAACCATTGCCGCCTTTCGTCGATCAGGCTGACCAGCGCGACGGGCGTGTCGAACTCGCTGGCGGCGAAGCGCGTGATGCGGTCGAACCGCTCTTCGGGCGGCGTGTCCAGGATGAGCAGCGACCGCAGGGCGTTCAGCCGCTGCATTTCGTTCGGAGGGATCGGAGCGGGGATCAGGATGACCTGCCTTTGGGCGCAACGCTGCAGACGTGGAATACATCGGCGCAAACGGGCGCCGCTTTAGTGCGGGGTCAGTCCTCCGGATCCCTGCCGTAGACCGCCTCGATCGAATGTGCGAAGCGCTGGGTGACCGCCGGCCGCTTCACCTTCAGTGTCGGGGTGAGCGTACCGTTGTCGATGGTCCAGGGTTCGGTCACCGCGATCACCCGGCGGACCCGCACGTAGCGCGGGAAGTCCTTCAGCTGCTGGTTGGCCAGGCGCACCAGCTTCTTCTCGTCGGTTTCCTGCGTCACGGTCAGAAGCGTGAGGAAATGCCGCCCTTCACCGACCAGCATCACCTGCTCGAACACCGGGTTGTCGAGCAGGGCGGCCTCCGCCTCCTCGGGCGGGAATTTTTCGCCGTTGGACAGCACGATGATGTCCTTCGAGCGGCCGCGGATGTAGATCTTTCCATCGCGGATCTCGACGATGTCGCCGGTGTTCAGCCAGCCGTCCGGCGACAGCACCTTCGCGGTGGCTTCCGGGTTGCGCCAGTAACCCTGCATCACCGAGGGCCCGCGCACCAGCAGTTCGCCGGCGTCGGAGATCCGCGACTCGAGGCCGTCGAGCAACTGCCCGACCGAACTCGGGTCGTTGTCGTCCTCCCGGTTGCCGGCGATCACCGGGGACGCCTCGGTCATGCCATAGCCCTGGATCATCTTCAGGCCCAGGCCGATGAAGGTCTGCGCGATGCGCAGTTCCAGCCTGGCGCCGCCTGCGGCGGCCAGTCGCAGCCGGCCGCCCAGCTTCTCGAGGATCGGCACCGCCACCAATGGCTGCAGCCGCGCATAGGCGAGACGCTCGAACAGGTTCGCCTCGCCGAGGAACACCTTCCAGCCGTAGCGCACGGTCATCCTGAACAGGGTGCGCTTCACCGCGGAGCCGGCGACTGCCTGCTCGATGCGCGCGAGGAAGCGTTCGAACAGCCGGGGCACCGCGACCAGCAGCGTCGGACGCACGGCGGCGAGGTCGTCGCCGATCTGCTGGATGCCGCGGGAGTAGGCGACGCAGACGCCGGCGTACAGCATCAGGTAGCAGCCGCAGGTGCGCTCGAACATGTGCGACATCGGCAGCACCGACAGGGAGATGTCGGTGTCGCGCAGGCTGATCACCCTGGAGCTGGCCTCGACATTGGCGAGGATGCTGCAATGGGACAGCTTCACGCCCTTGGGCTTGCCGGTGGTGCCGGAGGTGTAGACGATGGTCGCCAGCGTGTCGGATTCCAGCGGCTGGACTTCGAACGGTGGCGCATCCGCCGGCAGGAACGTGTCGACGGTGTCGACCTGCGGCCGAGGCGACGGGGCGCCGTCCGGTGCGGCGGCGGGCGCCTCGACGCAGACGACCGGGGGCAGCGACGGCATCAGTTCGCGCAGGCGGGGCAGGGCCCTGGACGTGTCGAGCACGAGCAGGCGGGCATCGGAGTTGCCGACGCACCAGGCGATGTTCTCGGCATTGTCGATCACGTACAGCGGGACCACCACCAGGCCCATGCCGAGGGCGGCCTGGTCGATCGCCACCCACTGCACGCTGTTCTTGAGGCAGATGGCGATGCGGTCGCCCTTCTCGAAGCCGCGCGCGCGGAAGGCCTGCTGCCAGCGCGCGGCGAGGGCGATCACCTGCGCGACCGTATAATCACGCCACGCCGCCGCCTCGCCACTGCCCCCGGCTGCCGTGCCTGCTTCCCATTGCCGGTACAGCACCTTGTCCGGCGTGCCTTCATGACGCTGCAGCAGTTGAGCGAGGTTGGTCATCCTGGCGTTCATGTTGAGCGGGCCCTGCAGGGCCCCGGGTTCGGAGCGGGCATGCGATCGAAGGCGAAGGTACCGGGATGCGTAACGAACGGTGGTTGCCGGTGACCGCGACTGGCCGCTATTTTGCGCCATGCCCGCGCGGACTGGAGGAAACGCTGGTCGTTGAACTGTCGCGCCTCGGTGCGTCGCGCGTGGCGGCGGTGCCGGGT
>JAIENF010000305.1 GCA_019751575.1 Burkholderiales bacterium | reverse complement strand
CGTGCGTCCGCGCCGGCGGTCGAGCCCGGCCGGCTGCGGCCGCTGCTGGCCGTCACCGCCGCCGTGCTGGCCTTCGCATTCGCGCTCGAGCCGCTGGGTGTCGTGCTCGCCATCTTCGCATCCGCGCTGTGCGCCGCGCGCGCGGTGCCCGGCGTGCCGCTGCGTTCGGTGCTGCTGCCGGCCGTCGTGCTGTCGCTGGCCGTGCTGGCGATCTTCGTCTGGGGGCTGGGCCTGCCGCTGCATGCGCTGCCTCGGCTGTCCGGTTGAGCATCCGATGACTGCCCGCTCAGGCGTGCCAGGGCGCCGCCGATGATGGAACTGTTCGCGGCGCTGCTGGGCAACCTCGCGCAGGGCTTCGGCGTTGCGATCACCCCGGTGAACCTGGGGCTGTGCCTGGTCGGCTGCGTGCTCGGCACGCTGGTCGGGGTGCTGCCCGGCATCGGACCGACCGCGACGGTCGCGATGCTGATGCCGATCACCTTCCATCTCGAGCCGACCGGCGCGCTGATCATGCTGGCCGGCGTGTTCTACGGCTCGCAGTACGGCGGTTCGACGACCGCCATCCTGGTCAACCTGCCCGGTGAATCGTCCTCCGTGGTCACCTGCCTCGACGGCCATGCGATGGCACGCAACGGCCGCGCCGGTGCCGCACTGGCGATCGCCGCGCTCGCCTCGCTGTTCGCGGGCACGGTCACCACGCTGGCGATCGCGGTCGGTGGCCCGGCGATCGCCAGCGTCGCGCTGCTGTTCCAGTCGCCCGACTACGTGGCGGTGATGGTGCTCGGGCTGGTGGCGGCCATCGTGCTGGCGCAGGGGTCGCTGGTGAAGGCGATGGCGATGATCGTGCTCGGCGTGTTCGTCGGTCTGGTCGGCACCGACGTCACCACCGGCGAACAACGCTACACCTTCGGCATCGCCGACCTGTACGACGGCATCGGCTTCGTGCCGATCGCGATGGGGCTGTTCGGCCTGTCCGAGATCATGCTCAACCTCGAGCGCCGGGCGCAGGAGGGTGGACTCGCCCGGCTGCGCGACCGCCTGTGGCCGTCACGCGACGATTTCCGCCGCGCGACGCCGGCGACGGTGCGCGGCACCCTGCTCGGCATCGTGCTCGGCATCCTGCCCGGGGGCGGTTCCACCATTCCGTCGTTTGCCGCCTACAGCCTCGAGAAGAAGCTGGCGCGCGATCCCTCGCGCTTCGGGCAGGGCGCGGTGGAGGGTGTCGCCGCGCCGGAGGCCGCGAACAATGCCGGCGCACAGGCCGGCTTCATCCCGATGCTCGCGCTGGGCATCCCGCCGAACGCGATCATGGCGCTGCTGGTCGGTGCGCTGATGATCCACGGCATCCAGCCCGGGCCGCAGATCATCGCCAAGCAGCCGGAACTGTTCTGGGGCCTGGTGGTCAGCATGTGGATCGGCAACCTGATGCTGGTCGTGCTCAACCTGCCGCTGATCGGCGTCTGGGTGCGCCTGATCCAGATGCCCTACCGCTTCCTGTTCCCCGCGATCATCGTGTTCTGCTGCATCGGCGTGTACAGCCTGCGCAACAGCATGATGGAGGTGGTGTTCATGGCGGTGGCGGGCGTGGCCGGCTACGTGCTGCGCAAGCTCGGCTGCGAGCCCGCGCCATTGCTGCTCGGGCTCATCCTCGGTCCCCTGCTGGAGGAGAATTTCCGCCGGTCGCTTGCGGTCTCGGGCGGCGACTTCATGATCTTCCTGCAACGGCCGATCAGTGCGACCCTGCTCGCCTGCGCGGTGCTCCTGCTCGCGTTCGTGCTGTCGCCGTCGGTCCGCCGGCAGCGCGAACACCTGCGCGAATAGACGGGACGGGCAGGCCGGGCTTCGTTCCAGCGACCATGACGAACGGCGCCAGGTCTGGGGTAAGCTTGCACCGCATCGGCGGTCGGCGGCGTGCCGCCCGCCCATGATGCCGCCGGACCGTGCCGAACGAGCATGGGCGGTACACCTGCTGGAGGAGTCCATGTCCATCCGTACCCTGCCTGCCCGCGTGACGGCCTGCACCGTCCTCCTGTGCGCCGCGATGCTGGCGCTTCCTGCGTCGCCCGCCAGCGCGGCCGAGGTGCCGCGCACCTTCCCGCTGAAGCCGATCCGGATGATGATGCCCAATGCGCCGGGCAGCGGAACCGACACGCTGGGACGCATCGTCGCCCAGGGGCTCGGCGAGGAACTGGGCCAGCAGGTCGTCATCGACAACCGGCCCGGTGCAGGCGGCACGCTCGGGATGGAGATCGGGCGCAATGCGAATCCCGACGGCTACACGGTGATCTTCGCCTCGCCCCCGGCGCTGACCGTGGCGCCGTGGGCGCGCATCAGCGAAGCGCGAGCGCGGGGATTCTTGCGCAGGCCCTCCTGCAGAAGCCGGACCATGTCGCAGCCATCCCCGCCCCCGCCGCCGCCACTGCCTGAACCCGCCCTCGCCGCGCCCTGCAGCTCGGAATCGCCCAGGCCCATGACCGGGCTGGGGGCCGGATCGCGGCTGGCCACCAGGGTCGGGACATTCTTGGGCGGCGTCTTGGTCACCCGCATGGGCGAGCGCGGCGCGGCCTTGGGCTTGTCCTTGGGCTTCTCGGGCGATGGCGGCTTGGCCGGCGCCTTCACCGGCGACTTGGGCGCGTCGTGTGGTGCAGGCGGCGGCGGAGGGGGTGGCGGAGGCGGCGGTGGGGGATCGACCAGCGTCACCATCACCGACGGCGGCTCGGGCGCGGGCGGCGTCACATGCGCGGCCATCAGCACCGCCACGGCGGCGACGTGCGCGCCAACGCTCACGATCAAGGCCACGCCTTTTCGGCCGCGTCGTCTCCACTGCGCCATCAGTCCGCCGCGTCACAGGCCGAAGCGCCGGCCCAAGACACGACTTGGCCACAGCCCCGCGTCAGGAACGTGGCGATTGGTAGAGCTTGAGCCCCACGCCCTCTCCGCCTTCCTAGGCCTTGCGCCCAGGACCCATGGGTCA
>JAIENF010000228.1 GCA_019751575.1 Burkholderiales bacterium | reverse complement strand
GCTTTCTGAACAGACAAGAGATGCCGTTCGGATTGGCGTCGTTGAACTTGAACTCCTTGACCCCGAGTGCGGCGAGCCAGCCCTCGACTTCCGCATCGGTGTGCTGCCACGCGTTGTGCGGATGGTACCAGTCGAAGTTGACCATGTTGTTGGTCTCGAAATCGAAGGCGTCGTTCCAGAAGCACTTGACGAAATTGTAGTAGAACAGCCGCTGAACATCGTGCGTGCCGGCCGGGATGCCGAGTTCCGGCACGCCCTTCGAGAGCGTGATCTGCGCCGAAAGCGCCGAGAGTTCCCGGCCGAGTTCGGTCAGCCCTTCGCAGGCTCGATAGCAGGCTTCGGGCTCCAGCCCCATCCACTGCTCGCGCAGGTAGCGATCGCAGAACTGCCTCGCTTCCCCCATCTTGCGGTAGACGTAGAAGAACATCTGGCCGCCGGGTCGCAGCTTGCGGAACAGTGCTTCGAGCGCGGCGCGCGTGTCGGGCGTGTGGTGCAGAACGCCATCGGCGATGATGAAGTCGAAACTTGCATCCTCGAATGGCATGTCCATGAGGTCGGCCTGCACCACGTGACAGTTTGCGAGGTGTCGGGTGTTCTCGTGCGTGGTGAACGCGGCATCGGACACGTCGCAGGCGAACACCTTGCCACGGCACGACTGGGCCATGAACCGCGTGTTGAAGCCAGAGCCCGGGCCCACTTCGAGGATGCGCTCCTTGCCCGCGTAGAACGAAGCCAGGGCCTCGCGGTCGGGCAGGCCGAGCTTGCGCGTGTACCAGCCGAACAGGAACTCTTCGTGCTGCTGCTCGAGGCCGTAGCTGCGGAAGCGTCGCCACTTGTCGGAGAAGGTGCGGTTCGTGATGGCCTGCTCGGCCGCGGCCTCGCGGGTCGCGCCGGTGACGGCCGAATGCTGCAACCCGTGCCGCTGCGCGAACCCGGAGAAATCGGGGCGTAGCGGTCCGCGCAGCACGCACGGAACCGCGTCGACGATCGGGTACCAGCCGCCATCCGGCTCGCGCAGGACGCCTTCGAGCACGGTCGAACCGTCGTCTCGGAACACGTCGAGCCGGAGCGGAACGTGGGGGTCGATCAAGCTGCGGAGGGTGCCGTCGCTTATGAGTTGCTTGTCCATAGTGCCGAAACCGATGAAGAGGGTGGTTCGGACCGCGCTGTCTGCTGCACGGCGGGTTCGCCAGGCGCCGGAATGCGAACCCGCGCGAACCCGCGATTTCCAGCGGTGCCAAGTGTAGCAGACGCAACATGCCGGATCGGCGCGCGGTCGGCGATTCCCTGCGCTACAGGGTGCCTCCGAACTGCCCGAACTCGTCGCACCACGCATCGAACGAGAGCATCGACCAGATCACCGCGACGTTGTTGGCCCGGCCCGAGAAGTGGTCATCCAGCGTCCGTGCGACGAAGTCGGGGCGAAGCACCCCACGGGCGGCGATCCGCGCGCTACCGGGACGGTGATCGCGATGCGACTGATGATCCGGGGTCATGTCCGCCCCCGTCGAGGAAGTCCCGATAGCGACGCACTTGGGTGTTCAGAGCGGTGCGCTTGGCATGGTACCGGTCGATCCAGGCGCGGCTGTCGGCACCGAGGTGAGCACGCTCCTCCGGCTGGTCGAGCAGGTCGCGAATCCGATCAACAATTTCCTCTGTCGAGCGACAATTCACGATGGGAGGCATCTCGGGGTAGTGCCGAAGGACTTCCCGCTCGTCGAGGTAGCTGATGACCGGGACGCCTGCCATCATCGCGCGGACGGAGATGCCTCCCATCGCGCCGAGCTTGAACTGGTCGACTACGCAATCGCTCGCGCGGCAAGTGCGCAAGAACCGGACGATCGCCATCGGCGGAGTCCACTGAACGTGCGAAGCGAAGCCTGACCGGGAAAGCAGAGCCTTGCTTTGCTCGACGTTCGCGCCCCATTCGCATAGTATCAGCCCGATCCGGCGGCCTTCCTTGCGCAGCTGAACGAACGCGTCCAGGAAAAGATCGTTTGCCTTGTCTGCATAGCCGGTACCCGGAACCCAGTCATGGCGCGTGGGAAAGAAGAGCAGTGCATCCGAATCGAGCGCCTGGCAAAGCTCCGCGCGCAACCGCTCGTGCCCCAGGATACTGAGCGCCTGATCCTCGTCCATCGGATGGTTGATGAGGCTGAACCGCCCGGGCGCGAGCCAGCCTGCGTTCTGATGGCAATCTAAGTTGGTAACGAACACGTGCTCGGCGAAGCGATAGCCGAGGCACGTAACCCTTCCTTCGACATCCCGCTGGAGCGGAAGGTGCCGAAGGGTGCCATGTTCGAACGCGAAGTACCGACACCCCGCGAGCAGCGGACGGATGGGGTCGGTCGAATAGGCCTGAATGATGTCGTACTGGTCGAACACCGCGTCCCAGAGATCCGATGGCCACGTGTAGGCCGCGACGTCCTCTCTGCTGAAGTCGTCGTCGCGATCCGGAAACTCTCGGCGCCAGCGGGCCGATACCTCGTCGTGGTGTAAACGCGCCTGATTGGCGCGCATACTCGCATCGGGGACGGGGGGCGTCGCACCTGAATCGAGTGGTTGCGTGCCGGGCCCGCCGGCCAGCGCATCAAGCCTCTCGCGACCAGCGAGCCGATAGCGAATGACGCCCGCCAGCTGCGAAGGGGAAAGCAGGACCTGTACACGGGCCGGCGTGACCCCGATCGGCGCGAGCAGAAGGAGAAGGCGACGCACCGCGCGCCGAACGCGCGCCAGGCCGAGGCTCCGTCGCAAGGCCACGCGCGTGCGAAAGAGGCGGTCGGAGATGCGTGCGTGCCAGCCGTCGCGTCCATCCGCCGATCGATCGCCGGGGTGGAACCGCGCCTCGACCGAGAGGCGGTACCAAAGCCGTGTCGCCTCCCGCGAAACGCCCTGCCGCTTCGCGATCAGGTATCTGAGGCAGGTACGCAGGTCGCCCTGCACGAACCACCGAGGCCTTGCGAACCGC
>JAIENF010000012.1 GCA_019751575.1 Burkholderiales bacterium | reverse complement strand
TGCGTTGCCCAGGTCGATGCCGCCGATCGCGACCACCGGCACCCGCAGTCTGGCACGGGCCTCGGTGAGCAGCGCATGCGATGCGCGCACCGCACCTGGCTTCACCCGCGATGGAAACATCGCGCCGAATGCCACGTAGTCCGCGCCTTCGGCCTCGGCCTGCACCGCCCGTTCGAGCGAGTCGTAGCAACTCACGCCGACCAGTGCGCGGCCGATCCGCTCGCGCGCCTGTGCAACCGTGCCATCGTCGCGGCCGAGGTGCACGCCATCGGCGCCGACGTCGGCCGCGAGCAGCGGATCGTCGTTGATGATCAGCATCGCGCCGGCGGCACGGCAGGCAGCCGCGACCGACCGGGCCGTGGCGGTGCGCGCCCCGGCATCCGGCCCGGGCGCCGGCTTGGCGCGGTACTGCAGCAGCCGCACGCCCGCCGAGAGCGATCGTCCGACGCGGTCGAGCAGTTCATCGGCGGGCAATCCGTCGGGCGTGACCGCATAGAGGCCGGGGAGGCACCGCGTCATCGTCTGCCGCATGTAGAGGCCCTTGCCAGGATCATCCGGCGTTGCCGGTCAATGGGCCGCTGCACGCGCCGGGGGCGATCCGTCCGCCGGCCCGTCTGGCGCGTCGCCGGAGGCGGCATCGGGTGTCGAGCCGGTGCCGTCGGCACTGGCGGTGTCATCCGGCGCGTCGTCCTCGTCGGTTTCGCGCGCCCAGAAGAGCCGGTCGGGGACGAACTGGCCCATGCCCGGGCGGAAGCCTGCCTTGAGGGTCTGCCAGGTGTACTCCTGGGCATCGCGCACGGCTTCCTCGACCGGCAGGCCGTTGGCCAGCGTGGCTGCCAGCGCCGAGGCGAGCGTGCAGCCCGAGCCATGGTAGCTGCCGGGCAGGCGCTGCCATGCGTCGCTGCGGATCTCGCCCTGCTCGCCGTACAGACGGTTGACCACCTGCACCGTGTTCTCGTGGGTGCCGGTGATCAGCACGTACTCGCAACCGGCACCGAGGAGCCGCTTCGCGCAGCGCGCGAGGTCCAGGTCTTCGTCTTCGCGGTCGTCCGCGGCCAGGCGCCGCGCCTCGTAGCTGTTCGGCGTGATGATCGTGCATTGCGGCAGCAGCAGCTCGCGGATCGCCGCGATCATCTCTTCATTGGCGAACGGGTCGCCCCGTCCCGAGGCGAGCACGGGATCGAGAATCAGCGGCACGTTCGGATAGTCGGCGACCACTTCCGCGATCGCCGCAATCGTCTCGATGCTGCCGAGCACGCCGAGCTTGAAGGCGCTGACCGGCATGTCCTCGAGCACGCAGCGGGCCTGGTCGGCCACCCAGTCGGCATCGATCGGGAAGACGTCTTCCACGCCACGCGTGTCCTGTACCGTCAGCGCGGTGATCACGGGCAGCGGGTGGCAGCCCATGCTCGACAGGGTCAGCAGGTCTGCCTGGATGCCGGCGCCGCCGCTGGGATCGTTGGCAGCGAACACGAGCACGATCGGGGGGGTTTCTGGCACTGCGTCGGACATTGGTGAACGGGCCTTCGGTTACACTCGAGATGCAGGCCGACATTGTAGTCGACCGCTACCCTCCATTCGGTTTCCATCACGCTCCACACCGCCTTAAACTTGCAGTTCTTCCAAGCCGAGGCCCAAGTCCCATGTCCGCCGAATCAGAAGCCGGAACCGTGTTCAAGCAGTGGATGTGCCTCGTCTGTGGCTGGATCTACGACGAGGAAGCCGGCTCGCCCGAGGAAGGCATCGCTGCCGGCACCCGCTGGGCCGACGTGCCGCCCAACTGGACCTGCCCGGAATGCGGCGCGCGCAAGGAAGACTTCGAGATGGTGGAGATCTGACGGTGGAGGTCTGAGATGCGCCTGCTGCACACGATGATCCGCGTCGGCAACCTCGACCGCTCGATCGCGTTCTACACCGACGTGCTCGGCATGAAGCTGCTGCGCCGGAAGGATTACCCGGAAGGGCGGTTCACCAACGTGTTCGTCGGTTACGGCGACGAGCGCGAGCACGCGGTGCTCGAACTGACCCACAACTGGGACACTGACCGCTACGACCTCGGTGCCGGCTATGGCCATGTGGCGGTCGAGGTCGACGATGCGGCGGCTGCCTGCGACCGGGTGCGCGCCCGCGGCGGCAAGGTCGCCCGCGAGGCCGGCCCGATGAAGCACGGCACCACGGTGATCGCGTTCGTCGAAGACCCGGACGGCTACAAGATCGAGTTCATCCAGCGCGGCTCGATGGGCTGAAGCCGGCCGGCGCTCAGCCGGCCCGGGGCACCGCCGCCTGCGGCGCTGCGGCGCCTGCAGCAGGCGCCGCATTCGCCAGCCTGACGAAGGCCTCCACCGGAAGATCCTCGGCACGTGCCTGCGGGTCGATGCCGAGTTCCACCAGGCGGGCGGCATCGAACCAGCCGCGCAACGTGTTGCGCAGCATCTTGCGGCGCTGGCCGAATGCGGCCTGGACCACCCGAGACAGCACCGTGATGTCGTGCGCAGCGAGCGCTTCGGCCGGCCGGGGGATGAGCCGCACCACGCTCGAATCCACCTTCGGCGCAGGACGGAAGGCGTGCGGCCCGACTTCCAGCACGGCTTCCGCGTCGAACCGGTACTGCATCATCACCGACAGCCGGCCGTAGTCGCCGCCCGCCGGCGTCGCCACGATCCGCTCGACGACTTCCCGCTGCAGCATCACGTGCACGTCGAGCAACCGCGGTGCGATGTCGAACAGCCGGAACAGGATCGGGCTCGAGATGTTGTAGGGCAGGTTGCCGACCACCCGCAGCGGCGACGGCAGCGTCGCGAAGTCGAAGTCGAGCACATCGGCTTCATGCACTTCGATCTCGGCGCCGGGCAGCCGTTGCTGGAGGCTGCGCGCCAGGTCGCGGTCGAGTTCGATCACGTGCAGGGGATGCCCCGGGCCCGCCGCGTTGATGCGTGCGGCAAGCAGGCCGGTGAGCGCGCCCATT
>JAIENF010000693.1 GCA_019751575.1 Burkholderiales bacterium | reverse complement strand
CCGTTATCCATGGCAGGGTAACAGGAGGGTTGAATGGCCATTTCGTCGCCAGGCATTGGTTCCAAGCTGGACGTGAACACGATCGTCACCCAGCTGATGCAGATCGAAAGCCGTCCGCTGACGCAGCTGGACAGGCGCGAGATCAGCTTCCAGGCCAAGCTTTCCGCGTTCGGGTCCATCCGTAGCGCGCTGTCGCAGTTCCAGGGCGCCATGAGCGGCCTGTCGCTGGCGAGCCGCTTCGAGGGCTCGACCGCGACCAGCACCGATGCCACGGCGGTCGGCGCCTCGGCCACCGCACGCGCACCGGCGGGCAGCTATTCGGTCGAGGTCAGCAGCCTTGCACAGAACCAGCGGCTGGTTGCCGCCGGACAGGCGACCACCACCGCAAACATCGGTGCCGGAACGATCACCTTCGACTTCGGCACCATCAGCGGGGGCAGTTTCGACCCCTTGACGGGCAGGTACACCGGTGCCGGCTTCGCCACCGCCGGCAGCGGACTTCGTACCGTGACCATCCAGCCGGGCTCGGGGTCCCTCGCCGGCATCCGCGACTCGATCAACGCGGCCGGCATCGGCGTGACTGCAAGCATCGTGAACGACGGCGGGACATCGCCGTTCCGGCTGGTGCTGTCCTCCGACCGGACGGGCGCCGCCAACGCGATGAAGATCACGGTCAGCGGCGATGCCGCACTCGAGGGGCTGCTCGGCCAGAACCCGGAGTCGACGCAGAACCTCATGCAGACCGCGGCCGCGCGCAACGCCGCGCTCACGATAAACGGCGTTGCCGTGACCAAGCCGACCAACACGGTGTCCGACGCGCTGGAAGGCGTGACGTTGACCCTGGCCAAGACCAACATCGGGTCGCCGGTCACGATCAACGTCGCTCGCGACACAGGCAAGGCGGTGGCCGCCGCCGAAACCTTCGTCAAGGCCTACAACGATCTCAACAAGACGCTCGAGGACGTGTCCGCCTACAACGCGGAAACGCGCACCGGTGCAGTGCTCAACGGCGATCCCGCGGTGCGCTCGCTGCAGAACCAGTTGCGCGCGATGTTCAACCAGCCGCTTGGCGGCGCCGATTCGAACCTGCGCACGCTGAGCGACATCGGGATCGGGTTCCAGCGCGACGGCTCCCTGCTCCTGGATTCGACGCGGCTGAACCGCGCGATGGCTGCGAACCCCGGACGCATCGCCGGTCTGTTCGCGCCGACGGGCTCGAGCACCGACTCGCTGATCGAGTTCGTGTCCGCCCGCTCGACCGTGCCCGCCGGGACGTTCGCGATGGAAGTGACTCAGCTCGCGACCCGTGGCACCGGCAACGGCGTGGGTCCGGCCGGCCTGACGATCACTGCCGGGGTCAACGACACCCTCGACCTCACCCTTGGCGAGACTGCCCTGAGCGTGACGCTGGATGCCCGTACCTATGCCAGCGCGGCTGCGCTGGCGGCCGAACTGCAGGGCCGGATCAACGGTTCGCCAGCCCTGGCCGCTTCCGGTGACAGCGTGCAGGTCAGCGAAGCGGGCGGGGTGCTGACCGTCACGTCGAATGCGTTCGGCTCCGCGTCCAGGGTCATCCTCGCCGGCGGCAACGCGCTGGCCGGACTGTTCGGCGGCAGTCCCGTGCGCGCGGACGGCATCGACGCGGGCGGCATGATCGACGGCGTGGCGGCGACCGGCTCCGGGCAGACGCTCACCTCGGTGTCGGGCCTTGTCGTGCGCGTGCTTGGCGGTGCCCTGGGGCCGCGCTCCACCATCGACTACACGATCGGCTATGCATCCCAGCTGTCAGGCTTTGCCAGCGCGCAGCTTGGCGCCGATGGCGGGCTGGCTGGCCGCACCGAGGGCATCAACCGTTCCGTGTCGGTGATCGCCGACCAGCGCAGCGCGATGCAGCGCCGGCTGGAGGACGTCGAGAAGCGGTACCGCGCGCAGTTCGGCGCGCTCGACGTGCTGATCAGCAACCTGTCCCAGACCAGCGACTTCCTGACCCAGCAGCTGTCCATCCTGAACAAGCAGTGACGGGCGATACTTAGTCAACGGTCGCGCTCTTCATTTCCGCCGATTCGTGCCGATGGTTGGGGAGACGGGCCTGCGCCATGCGCGGTTTGTCGGCAGGCCGGCATTTCCGGTCCCGCCGGCGACCTGACCCGATCGCACCCCCTCCGCGGTCGACCGATCCGGACAGAACCAATCCACAGGGACACCTTTCGATGCCAGCCAATCCGTTCCTCGCGAGCCGTGCCTACGCTGCCACCGGACTCGAAACCACGATCGCAGACGCCTCGCCCGAACAGTTGATCCTGATGCTGCATGACGGCCTCCTGGAATCCCTGCACCGGGCCCGGCTGGCAATGGCCGAAGGCCGCATCGCCGAAAAGGGCGAGGCCATCTCGAAGGCGCTCGCCATCCTGACCGAAGGCCTGATGCCGGCCCTGGACCAGGAGCGCGGGGGCGACATCGCCGGCAACCTGGCTTCGCTGTACGAGTACATGATCACGCGCCTGATGCTCGGCAACCTGCAGAACGACGCCGCCCATCTCGACGAGGTGTCGAAGCTCGTGCAGGAACTGAAGAGTGCCTGGCAGCAGTTGTCGGCCCGCCCGGCCGTACGCGCGATTCCGCACGCGGCGAACGAGCCGGTGCCGTCCAGCGCGCGGGTGAGCCTCTCGTTCGGCGCGGCCTGACCGCGGCCCCACCGGATCCGACCCGCGCGTCCATGTCCGTGCCAAAGGCTTACGAGGATGCCCTCGAATTGACCGAACGCATGCTCGTCTGTGCGCGCTCGGCCCAATGGGACCAACTGGTCGAACTCGAGAAGGAGCGTGGGGGCATCCTGGAGTCGATCGGTCGACCCGGGGCTGATGCCGTACGCGGAGACGCCGGTCGCGAGGAAAAGCGGCGGATCCTGCAGCGGATGATCGCCTGCGACCAGGAGATCGCCACGCTCACCCAGGACTGGATGGG
>JAIENF010000141.1 GCA_019751575.1 Burkholderiales bacterium | reverse complement strand
GCCCGGCGCCCGGGACTGGATGCCCGGGCCACGGATCGGGGCACTCGGCGGCTTCAAAGCGCGAGCCACGATCGGTCCAGCCCGAGGGTATAGACAGTCAGGCGCAGGTCGACGTCCGGATACTGGCTGGCATCGAGCACTGCCCGCCCGAAGTACACGCGCGCCGGCAGCCGCTCGACCGCGTCCAGGTACCGGAGCAGGTCGCCATAGCTGCCGCGGACGGTCAGTTCCACGCCGTGTCGCCAGAGCGCGGGCTGGGCGGGTTGCGAAGCCGCGGACGGCGTGGCCGTGGCCGCAGCCGCCGCCGGAGCAGCCGGCGCACCGGTGTCCGACTCGCGGTCCGCCTCGCGCTCCGGCAGGCTCTTCGGTGCCAGCGTCTGCAACCGCACGACGGTGATGCCTGGCGTCCGGCGCATCACCTGTTCAAGCAGCCCGGCCATCTGGTCGGGCGGAACCAGGCTGCGCTCCAGCCGCTGGAACCCGGCGTTCAGCTCGGACAGTTCGGCGGTCAGCTGTTTCAGCCGCAGCCTCGGCACCTCGTCCGGATCGGCGGCGAGCTTCTGCTTCAGCTCGGCGAGCTGCGCATCGATCCGGGTCAGTTCGGCGCGCGCTTCGACCGAATCGCGTTCAACGCGGACCTGCTGCGCCCGCTGCGGGGACAACAGGAGCGTATCGCCGACGAAGCCCACGAGCACCAGCGCCGCAACCAGGACCATCAACTGCTCGCGCCGGTTCAGCGCATCGATCCGCCCGAGCAGCAAGGACCCGCGTGCCTGCAGCCAGGCCTTCATCGGCGCACCTCGGCACCGGTGCGGACGTCGACCGAACGCGGGTCGCTGGCGACCACGAACTCGACGAAATCCGGCGTGCGCGGCGCCGCCTTGCCAGCCCGGCCGACGTCAGGGGATGCCTGAGCGCTCCCCGGCGGACGCTGGGAGGCTCCGATGCGCAGGGCGTTGAACGAAATGCCCTCCATGGCCTTCTCCGCGCCCAGGCGGCGCAGATAGGCCGGTACCCGTTCGGCCGTCAGCGCGCGCCCCTGCAGTTCCACCTGGCCCGCCGACAGGTCGAATCCGGTCAGCCACAACCCGTCCTCGCTCTGCCTGGCCAGTGCCCGCATCTGGCCCGAGAAACCGCCCGGCGTGCCCAGCGCGCCCGATTCGAGCAGTGCCATCAGTTCGGTACGGGCCTGGTGCAGCGCCTCGGCGCGGGCGACGTCCTGTTCGAGCCGGGCATCGGGGCGCCGTGCCCCCGCAGCGCGGGCCACCTCGGCCAGTTCCGTCCGCCGCGCCTCGAGGGCGGCGGCAACCTGCGCTGCGTCCGCGCGCGCCTCGCCCAGGCGCCAGTTCGACCAGCCCCAGGTGCCGCCCAGCACCAGCAGCGAGGCCAGCACCAGGCCGACCAGCCGCGACGCACCGATCGGATCGCTGACCGGATGGAACTGCGGCTGATAGAGGTTGACCTGCTGCGTCATCGTCCGCTCGCCGGGCCGGGCGCGCTGCGCAGGGCGGCGCCGATGCCGGCCAGGCAGCAGGCCTGCCGGGCCGTCGAGCGCAGTTCAGGGATGTCCGGGAAGTCGAACGCATCGGCGAGGTCGAGCAGTTCGACGGGGAGATCGAGGTTCTCCGACAGCATGTCACGCAGTCCCATCACCGGACCGATGCCGGTCACCAGCAGGCGGTCGAGCGTGACGAACGCGAAATGGCGATCGAAGTGGTCGATCGAGCGCTGGAGCTCGAGGGTGATCCGGTCGTACGCCGCCTGCCGGTCGGCTTCGTCCATCTCGGCGAGCGCGGACAACGACAGGTCGATCCTGCGTGCAAGGCAGAGTTCCCCGCCCGTGGTGACGGTGAGCAGGCCGGCGGTCTCGTCGAACGTCAGCAGCGCAACACCACGGCCCGGCCGTTCGAACAGTGCAGACACATTGCGCTGCGCATTCTCCTGGATGTCGATCACCTCCAGCCCCAGTCCGCTTCGCTGCAGCGGCTCCGCATGCCGGCGGATCGCGTCCGCGCGCGCGACCACGGCGAACACCTGGGCTGCCCGCCCGGGCGCCACGTCGCCCGCGGGAATCTGCATCGTGTCGACGACCGCGGACTCGACCGGGAAGTCGACCAGGTCCTTCAGCCGCCAGCGCAACGCCGAAGTCAGCTCACTCGCCGCCACGGGTGGCGAATCGACCTGCAGCAGCTGGTACTGGCCTGCCGGCATCAGTGCCGTCAGCCTGAAACCGTCAAGGCTGCGCTCCTTGCGCAGCCGGGTCATCGTGTGCTCGAGGGAACCTTCGCGCCGATAGGTTTCGCATAGCGTGACCAGGGGCCTGCCGTTGCCGGGCCAGGAAACATGAGCGATGTCGACCCGGTCGCGGTCTACCGCGAGCGAGAGCCATCCGGGTTTCTGCTTGGCCTTGAACAGCACGTTTTTTCGCGACGCCGTGAACCGTTGACGGAGACCGATCGAGGACCGGGCCTGCCTTCCTGCGGGGGACCATCCGCTGCTCGACACCGCCGCTCGACACCGCCGCGCTCATCGACGTACCGGCACGGCAATCCACGGTTATCCCTGGCGCGAGTGGACGGTAATGAACAAGCAGGGTAATGTCAAACGGATCGGAAACGATTTTCTTTAGCCTTTTCCGGTGGATGCGCAAGAAAGCTTGATTTTGCACGAAGTTGGAGGTCGGTCAAACGACAGATCGCATCCTGTCGAACCGGTTCCTCCACGCCCATCCCCTGATCGGCATTTTTTCACGCAACCTGAGGCAACCACGTCATGACCCTGCTGGTGATCGGCCTGATCGTCTTCCTCGGCGTGCATTCGACGCGCATCTTCGCCGAGGCCTGGCGCGGCACCATGGTGCAGCGGCTGGGCGCCAATGGCTGGAAGGGCGTCTACTCGCTCGTCTCCCTCGTCGGGCTGGCACTGATCGTGGTCGGCTACGGCGCCGCCCGCGCCGATCCGG
>JAIENF010000086.1 GCA_019751575.1 Burkholderiales bacterium | reverse complement strand
GAGGCAGCCGGCGGCGGTTCAACCTCCGCGGCGTGCGCGGCCGGAGCGCCGGTGAGCGCGCCATACAGCGCCGGCCAGTCGACCTCGGCACCTGTGCCGGCCGTCGATTCCGCCACGGGCGGCGTGCCCGATGCGCGCACGATCGGTTCGCCCGAGATCGCACGGGCCAGTTCGTCCAGGAGGGCCTGCTCCGCCGGGACCGGATGTCCGGACGTGGCGAGCGCGTCGAACATGTCGCGCACCGTCGCGGTCGCCGACATGATCACGTCCATCAGCGCCGGGTCGAGCTTCATCGAGCCGTTGCGCAGCAGGTCGAACAGGTTCTCGGTGAGGTGGCACAGGTCCACCAGCGGCTGCACGCAGAGGAAGCCGGCGCCGCCCTTGATCGTGTGGAAGCCGCGGAAGATGTGGTTGAGCAGCGCCGGGTCGTCCTGCCGCCGTTCGAGTTCGACCAGCTTGTTGTCGACGTCCGCCAGCAGTTCGCCCGCCTCGGTCAGGAATTCCTTCAACAGCTCTTGGTCGCCGGAAAAATCGCTCATGGCCGGTCTGCCTTCCGCTAGGTGTTCTGGGGGTTTGGCACCGCCGGGGTCGCGGGCGGCGCCGGATGTCGTGCGCCCGGCATCAGAAGCCGAGCGACTCCAGCAGTTCGTCGACCTGGTCCTGGTTGGCGACCACGTCGGTTCGGCCGTCGTGCTTCACGACCGGCCCGTTGAGCAGGCCCTGTGCCTCGGCCCGCTTTTCCTGCGGCATCTGCTCGACCAGCAGCTCCAGCAACTTGTGCTCGATGTCGTGCGCGGCCGCGGTGATCTTCTTGATGACCTGGCCGGTCAGGTCCTGGAAGTCCTGCGCCATCATGATCTCGGTCAGCTGCCCGCGCGTGGCTTCGGTGCGCTCGGGCACGCTGCCGAGGTAACGACGGGTGTCGGTCACCAGTGCCTTGAACTCGTCGATGGACAGCTGCTTGTCGAACAGCCGATCCCAGTTGGCCGACAGTGCCCTGGCACCTGACTCGAGCTCGTCCTGCAGCGGGCGCGCGACCTCGGTCGCGTTGAGCGCGCGTTCCGCCGCCTTCTCGGTCAGCGTCGCCACGTAGGTCAGGCGATCGCGCGTGTCGGGGATCGCCGAGGCTGCCTGCTGCAGCGACTTGTCGAAGCCGAGCTCGCGCAGGCTCTCGTGCAGGGTACGCGTGAGCTTGCCGATCTTGACCAGGACCTCGCCGGACTGGGTGTCCGGGGCGCCGTGCGCCGCCTCGCTCCCGTCGGTGGCCGGGGCCCTGGCCGGGGTGGCGTTCGCCGCGACGATGCTGTCGAACAGCGCCTCGAGATCGGGGGAATCGTGCTCCGCTACAGTGCCGTCGTTCATCGCGTCATCCCACCTTTTCCATGGTCTTCAGGATCTTGTTCAGCTTCTCGTCGAGCACGGCCGCGGTGAACGGCTTGACGATGTAGCCGCTGGCCTTGGCCTGGGCGGCCTCGATGATGTTTTCCTTCTTCGCCTCTGCGGTGATCATCAGCACCGGCAGGCTGGCGAGCGTCGCGTCGGCGCGGATCGCGCGCAGCAGCTCGATGCCGGTCATGTTCGGCATGTTCCAGTCCGAGACCACGAAGTCGAAGCCGCCGGCCTTCAGCTTGGCCAGCGCCACGACGCCGTCCTCTGCCTCGTCGACGTTGGTGAAGCCGAGTTCCTTCAGCAGGTTGCGCACGATCCGGCGCATCGTTGAGAAGTCGTCGACGACGAGGAACTTCAGGTTGTCCTGGCTCATGCGGATGCTCCGGAGCAGCGGGTGTCTGTCGGTTCTGGGTTCATGTGTGCCGGGTTCAAGGCGACCTCCTGGCGGTTTCGTTCGGGAACGGTGGTCATGCGGCGGCCTGATGCTCTTGCGCTGCCAGCGCGGCGCGGGCCAGCAGCGGGCGCAGGGTCTCGGCCAGGACCGAGGCGTCGAACTTGGCCACGTAGGCATCGACGCCCACGGCCTGGCCCATCGCGCGGCTCGCGCTGGAGGAAAGCGACGAATGCATGACGACCGGGATGCCGTTGAAACGCTTGTCGGCCTTGATCAGGCGCGTCAGCACGTAGCCATCCATCTCCGGCATTTCCGCATCGGCGAGGATCAGGCCGATCTGGCACGACAGCGACGTGCTTTCGGCTTCGGCGCGTGCGGCCATCGTCTGCAGGGTGTCCCAGGCCTCGCGGCCATTGGTCGCCTGCAGCGAACGCACGCCCAGCCGGTCGAGGACGTTGCTGATCTCGCGCCGCGCGACGAGCGAGTCGTCGACATAGAACACGGTGGTGTCGGACGCGTTCTGGGCAGGGGCGATCTCCGGCACCAGGGTGTCGCCGTAGACCTGCGCCAGCACGTGCTCCACGTCGAGGATGGAGACCAGGCGGTTTTCCTCGATGCGGGTGATCGCGGTGATCGGGTTCTCGGACGAGGTGAGCCGGCTCTCCGGCGGCTTCACCTGGTCCCAGTCGACGCGGATGATGTGCTCGACATCGTGGACCAGGAAGGCCTGGGTATGGCGGCTGTACTCGGTGATCATCATCGTCTCGCAGGACGACAGCGATGGGTCGGACAGGCCGGCGAAGCGCGCCAGGTTGATGACCGGGATGATGTTCCCGCGCAGGCTGATGACGCCTTCCACGCCGTCGGGCATGTTCGGCGTGCGCGTGATCTTCGGGGTCTTGGTGACCTCGCGGACCTTGAACACGTTGATGCCGAAGGTCTCCCGGGTGCCGAGGGAGAACAGCAGGATCTCCATCTTGTTCGAGCCCGCGAGACGCGTGCGCGCATCTACGCTGTCGAGCATCGTGCCGTTGTCGATCGTATCCATCCTTGGAAGTCCTGTTTCGTCTGTCCGGTACGGGGGAGCTCGGGGTCGGGCGAGCCCGGGGGCGGAAAGTGAAAGGCGGTGAGGGGAAGCGGGGGGCTGGCAGCGGGGCTCAGGTGAGCAGCCGGGTCAG
>JAIENF010000178.1 GCA_019751575.1 Burkholderiales bacterium | reverse complement strand
GGCCGAACACCGGAGAGGCAGGCAGCGCCGGGCTGCGTGCTAACATGATTTTCATGATCGCCGAGCCGATGCAGAACCCGCGCACACCCGCACCGTCCGCGCTGTTGCGGGGCCCCGCCGGGCAGCAGCGCGGTACACGGAACCCCGCATGCGCGTCACCGCGCACCGGACGGCCGTGGGCACGCACGCTGGCTGCCGGGGCGATCGCCGTGATGGCAGCCTTCGTCACCGTCCAGGTTGGCGGCTGCGGCTTCAAGACCCCGCTGCAGTTGCCGAAGAAGGCCCCCCCGCCCAAGCCGGCTTCCTGAACAGCCAAGCTGACCGGAGCAACATGATGGATGCGATGTTCCACCTTCGCGGCGGTGCGCTGCAGGTCGAGGATGTACCCCTGCAGGCGGTGGCCGAGCGGTTCGGCACGCCCACCTACGTCTACTCGCGGGCCGCGTTGACGGGCGCGTACCGTGCGTTCGAATCTGCATTCTCGACCGCGCTGGCTGCCGGGACGCAGGCACCGCTCGTCTGCTACGCGGTCAAGGCGAATCCGAACCTGGCCATCCTCAACCTGTTCGCCCGACTGGGCAGCGGCTTCGACATCGTGTCGGCCGGCGAACTCGCCCGCGTGGTTGCCGCCGGCGGAGACCCGGCGCGGGTGGTGTTCTCAGGCGTCGGCAAGAGTGCCGAGGAACTGAGGGTTGCACTGGAAGCGGGGATCCTCTGTTTCAACGTCGAATCCATCCCTGAACTGCACCGCCTGGAACGGGTCGCCGGCGAATGCGGCCGCGTGGCGCCGGTGAGCATCCGGGTCAACCCGGACGTCAACCCGAACACCCATCCGTACATCACCACCGGGCTCAACGAGAACAAGTTCGGCGTGAACCACCACGACGCGCTGGCGCTGTACCGGGCTGCGCGCGGCTGCAACCACCTGCGCATCACCGGCATCGACTGCCACATCGGTTCCCAGATCACCGAGATCGCGCCCTATGCGGACGCCCTCGAGCGGATCCTTGAACTCGTCGACCAGCTTGCCGCGGAAGGAATCGTGCTCGAGCACGTGGACCTCGGCGGTGGACTGGGCATCCGCTACCGCGAAGAATGCCCGCCGTCGGTCGCCGAGTACGCAGCCACGATCGCCCGCGTGTTCGGCAACCGCCCCCAGCGACTGGTGTTCGAACCGGGGCGACTGATGGTCGGCAACGCCGGGCTGCTGCTCACGCGCGTCGAATACCTGAAGCCGGGCCCGGTGAAGAACTTCGCGATCGTCGATGCGGCCATGAACGACCTGATGCGCCCCGCGCTCTACGAGGCCTACCACGAGGTGCTGCCCGTGGTGCCGCGCACCGGCGATGCCTGCTGGTACGACGTCGTCGGCCCGGTCTGCGAGAGCGGCGACTGGCTCGCCCGCAACCGATCGCTCGTGCTGGCGGAGGGCGATCTCCTGGCGATCGCCTCGGCAGGAGCCTACGGCATGAGCATGAGTTCGAACTACAACACGCGTCCTCGCGCAGCCGAGGTGATGGTCGATGGCGCGAGCCTGCACGAGGTGCGGGCACGCGAGCGCATCGAGCAGTTGTTCGAAGGCGAATCGCTCCTGCCGTAGGCTGCTGCAACGTCGCAGCAGCGTCGTGGGAACGTCGTTGCATCGTCGCTTCCTCTCGATCGATGGCCGGGATGACCATCGCCGAACACGACGTACCTGTATCGCCAGCGCATCCGGCGCGACAACGGGGCGAAGTTTCGCTTCGTTACTGTTGTGTTTTATTTTGGATGTGGCATAGAATCGCGTCACCAAGCATTCGCGCGCTTGTCAATAGCCAGAGTCAAGTCAGAGCAGCAACGACCGCGGCATCGACGGCAGGTAAGACCGAAGTGGCGACTGAGCGATTGCGATGGGAGTGCAGCTCCGTTCATGTCTTCCTGTTTCACGAGCGCGAACGATAAGTGCCCTGCACGATTAGTCGTGACAAACTCAATCAAGGAGAAACACGATGGCTGCCAAGAAGCCCGCGAAGAAAGCTGCAAAGAAAGTTGCGAAGAAAGTTGCAAAGAAAGCCGCCAAGAAGAAGAAGTAGTTTTTCAGGACCGAGCTGAGTCGATCCCAGACGAAGTCAAAGACAGCCGGTCCAGCCAGAAAGAGGGAACAGTTCGATTCGGTTACCACTGTTTCTTCCGGCCGGAAGCAAGATCAGCCCCCGCAGACGCAAGTCTCCGGGGGTTTTTTTCATCCCATCCCCCGGGAGTCGGGCGTCGGTGCGATCGACCAGGGCCTCAGCGCGTCGAACGGTCGATCGGCGGGCGGGTCGACTGCGCCGGGGTCGGTGCCGCGGTCATCCGCCATGCAACCCTGGCGACCAGGAGCAGGGCCAGTATCACGGCGTAGAAAAAAGGCTCGCGCGTATCCGCTTTCACCAGCCACCAGTAGTGCAGCACGCCGATGCCCGCGGCGAGGTAGACAAGCCGATGCAATGCCAGCCAGCGCCGGCCGCCCAGCCTGCGAACCATCGCGTCCGTCGAGGTGATCGCCAGCGGCAGCAGCAGCAGGAAGGCGGCAAAGCCGGCCGTGATGAACGGACGCTTCACGATGTCCTTCACGATCGCGGCGAGGTCGAAGAACTGATCCAGCCAGAGGTAGGTCACCAGGTGCAGGCAGGCGTAGAAGAACACGGTCAGGCCCAGCATCCGCCGCAGCCGCAGCAGCCAGTTCAGGCCGGTCAGCCGGCGCAATGGCGTCACGGCCAGGGTCGTGAGCAGCAGGATCAGGGTCCACTCGCCGGTCGCGCGGGTGATCACCTCGATCGGGTTGGCGCCGAGGGTGCCCGCCCATGCACCGATGGCGAGCTGCACGAGCGGACCCAGTGCAGCGATGCAGGCGAGGCGGCGAATCCACTGGATCGCCGCCGGTGCCGGCTGCCGCAGGCGGGACAGCAACCGGGCCGCCGGCGGCGTGCCGGGGG
>JAIENF010000138.1 GCA_019751575.1 Burkholderiales bacterium | reverse complement strand
GCCGCGATGCCCGACATCCCGACGATCGCCGAAGCCGGCGTGCCCGGCTACGCGGTGTCGCTGTGGTTCGGCATGCTGGGCCCTGCCGGCCTGCCGAAGCCGATCGTCGACAAGGCCTGGCGCGATACCGCGGCGCTGCTCAAGACGGCGGACGTGCGCGAACGGTTCGCCAGCCTCGGCGCAGACCCGATCGGCAGCACGCCGGACGATTTCACGGCTTTCATCAAGTCCGAGATCGCGAAGTGGGAGAAGGTGATCCGCGGCGCCGGCATCCAGGTCGATTGATCTAGACGCGCGCCCCACGCCGACCGGTTGCCGGCGACCGGTCGGTACGCTGCCGGCCCGGAAGCTGACTGAAGACGGACAACAGTCAGACACGCGGACGACATGGCTTCCCCGTCGCATGGCGTAGTAGCATCCGGGCGGCGGCGTAATGCACACCGCAGGCAGCGTGGCGCACGGTCCGGCCGCTGCCACACCGTCGCTCCCGCCCCATCGGGGGCGTTTCGTTCCTGCCGTCCAGTCGCCGCCGTCGGTGCTCGTCCGGAGATGCCATCCTGCCCTCCCTGCGTTACCTGCCCCCCGCCCGCTGGCTCCACTGGGTGACCGCCGCCATGCTCCTGGTGATCATCGGTGCGGGGCTCTGGATCTCCTATTTCCCACCGGCCGACCAGGCGTTCAAGATGCGCCTGTACAACGTGCACGAGAGCTTCGGCGTGATCGTGTTCTTCCTGGCACTGGCGCGCATCGCCTATCGGCGCCGGCATCCGCCGCCGCCGCTGCCACCGGACACGCCTCGGCTCATCCACCTCTGCGCGCATGCAACCCACGTCGCGCTGTATGCGCTGCTGCTGCTGATGCCGGTGATCGGTTTCCTCTCCACCAACGCCTGGGGCTTCCCGCTGTCGCTCTTCGGCGTGCTGCCGCTGCCGTCCCCGATCGGCAAGGACGAAGCGCTCGCGCAATGGCTGAAGCTGTTCCACTGGGGCGGGGCGATCACGATCATCCTGCTGATCTGCGGACACCTCGGTGGCGTGGTCTACCACACGTTCATCCGCCGCGACGGCCTCCTGAAACGGATGACATAGGGACCGGATGGAGCCGCCGAAAGAAACCACCGACGTGCACGGCCTGCCGCGCGCGGACGCTTCCGCAGCGCCTGCCGGAGAGAAGGCGGCACCGGGCACCCCGCCGTCCATGGGCTGGCGCAGGGCGGGCTTCGCCGCGCTGGTGCTGTCCACCTCGGCCGCGCTGCTCTGGCTGATGGCGCTCACGTTGTTCGTGGAGGGCGTCGACCCGATCGGGCTCCTGATGCTGGCGCTGTTCGCGCTGACCCTGCCGTGGACCACCATTGGTTTCTGGAACGCGGTGATCGGCTTCATGGTGATGACCTTCAGCCGCGACCCGGCGCGGACGGTCGCCCCCGACCTCTGCGATGTCCCGGACGACGCGCCGGTCGATACGACCACCGCGCTGCTGGTGTGCATCCGGAACGAGGACACACGCCGCCTGCAGCGCAACCTCGAGTGGATGCTGAACGGCCTGGTGACGACCGGCCACGCCCGCGCGTTCCACCTGTACATGCTGAGCGACAGCGACGAGCCGGGGATCGCTGAAGCCGAAGCCGCGACGGCCGCCGCCCTGTCGTCGCGTTTCGGCGGGTCGGTGCAGGTCAACTATCGCCGGCGCGAGGACAGCACCGGCTTCAAGGCGGGCAACGTCCGCGACTTCTGCGAGCGCTGGGGCAGCCGCTATCCGTTCGCGATCGTGCTCGATGCCGACAGCGTGATGACCGCGCAGTCGATGCTGCGCCTGGTGCGCATCATGCAGGCGCGCCCGCACCTGGGGATCGTGCAGACGCTGGTCACCGGCCTGCCGAGCGCAAGCCCGTTCGCGCGCGTGTTCCAGTTCGGCATGCGCCTGGGCATGCGCTCGTACACCCTCGGCTCGGCCTCGTGGCAGGGCGATTGCGGCCCTTACTGGGGTCACAACGCGATCCTGCGTGTCGCCCCGTTCACCGAGCATTGCCATCTGCCGGTGCTGCCCGGCGGACCGCCGCTGGGCGGCCACGTGCTGAGCCATGACCAGGTCGAGGCGGTGCTGATGCGCCGCGCAGGCTACGAGGTGCGCGTGCTGCCGGTCGAGGACGGCAGCTGGGAAGAGAACCCGCCGAACCTGCCCGAATTCATCCGGCGCGACCTGCGCTGGTGCCAGGGCAACATGCAGTACCTGCGCCTGCTGGGCCTGGGCGGGTTGCTGCCGGTGAGCCGAATCCAGCTGGTGCTGGCGATCGCGATGTACTTCGGCTCGCTGGCCTGGATCGGGCTGATGTTCGCCGGCCTGCTGCGCCAGCTGCCGCTGCGGCCGGATACCGGGTTGATGCTGTTCGTGGCCATCCTCACGATGACTTTCGCGCCGAAGCTGGCGACGCTGTTCAACGTGCTGGTCCGGCGCCGGCTGCGTGCCGCGTTCGGCGGTACCGCGCGTGTGCTGTCGAGTGCGTTCATCGAGATCCTGCTGACCACGCTGCTGGCGCCGGTCTCGGCCGTCGCGATCAGCATCTTCCTGCTCGGCCTGCCGTTCGGCCGCCGGGTCGGGTGGACGTCGCAGCAGCGCGATGCCGAAGGGATGCCGTTGTCGGTGGCGGTGCGCTGTCTCTGGCCGCAGGCGCTGACCGGCATCGCACTGGCCGGAGCAACGCTCTGGATTGCCCCCGGCGCGTTCTGGTTCGGCCTGCCGATCTACCTCGGCCTGCTGCTCGCCATCCCGCTGGCGATGGTCTCGGCCTCGCCGGCACTCGGACGCGCGATGGCGCACGCCGGACTGT
Source organism: Burkholderiales bacterium (assembly GCA_019751575.1). Lineage (GTDB taxonomy): Bacteria > Pseudomonadota > Gammaproteobacteria > Burkholderiales > CAIKXV01 > CAIKXV01. The sequence goes on along the minus strand of JAIENF010000138.1, from coordinate 124 downwards.
GCCGCACGCCGGACGAAACCTGGCCGGCCGCGGCTGCAGCAGCCGGGCCCTCCGCCGGGCTGTTCGCACCGGGTGCCAAGCCTTCGATGGCGGCGAACGGCTGATGCGCCGCTCCTCGGGCGGG
>JAIENF010000744.1 GCA_019751575.1 Burkholderiales bacterium | reverse complement strand
TGCACGTCCGATCTCGACCGTGCCCGCCGCTTCTATTCCGACGTGGTGGGGCTGCGCGACGGGGAACGCCCGCCGTTCGGCCGCCCGGGCGCCTGGATGTACCTGGGCACCCAGGCGATCCTGCACATCTCCACGTCCCGGGTGCCCGAGTCGACCAAACGCGACGCCTTCGACCATGTCGCCTTCCGGGCATCGGGGCTCTCCGCCACCCGCGAAAAGCTCGACCGGCTGGGCATCCGCCACCAGTCGTTCGAGGTTCCCGACCGCAACCTGGTGCAGGTGTTCTTCCGCGACCCCGACGGCGCAGAGATCGAACTGATCTTTTCCGGCGACGAGGCGGCGGCAGAGATAGCGGCCGGCGGCATCGCCGTCGACGCCACCCGGGGACGGGACACGGCACCGGTCGCGTGATCCCCCGCGGCGCGCGGCCTCATTCGTCCGTGCGGCCGATGAAGCGTACCGAGGCCTGTATGCGCTTCACTTCGCGCTGCCATGCAGCGGCAAACTCGGGCCCGTCCACATAGGCGACGGTCGACAGCGAACGCGTCATCGAACTGCGGAACTCCTCGTCCTGCGCCGCCGCGCGCACGGCATCCTGGATGATCTTCAGCGACGCCGGCGGGGTCTTCGCCGGCGCGAACAGCGCCGTCCACAGGGTGAACTCGATGTCGATGCCGCTTTCCCTGAAGGTCGGCACGTCCGGGAACGCCGCCACCCGGGCGTTGCCCCATTGTGCGATCGCGCGCACCTTCCCGCCCTTCACCTGGGGCATCGCGACGCTCGGCGCCGAAGCGACGGCGGTGGCATGGCCGCCGACCACGGCCGCCATCGCCGGCGCACCGCCGGTGTACGGTACATGGCGCAGCCTGATGCCCGCAGCCTGCTCGAGGATGGCGATCGGCAGGTGCGTGGTGCCATAGGTGCCCGACGAGGACACGAGGAAGTCCGTCGGCCGCGCCTTCGCCAGCGCGATGAACTCCTTCACCGTGCGTACCGGCAGCGACGGATGCGCCAGGAGCATCGCCGGATCGGCCGTGATCTGCGCGATCGGCACGAACTGCGACAGCTGGTAGCTCGGCGTTCGCTGGAACAGTTCGTCGATGGCCGGAATGGCCGCGAACGCCGGCGACTGCAGCAGCAGCGTGTGTCCGTCCGGCGCCGCATTGGCGACCGCCGCCGATCCGATGGCCGAATTGGCACCCGGCCGGTTCACCACCAGCACCGGCTGGCGGAGCTGGCGCTGCATCGACGCAGCGAGGCCGCGCGCCACGATGTCGACGAACCCGCCGGGTGCGTTCGGATTGACGATGGTCATCGGACGCACCGGGAAAGGTTCCTCTGCGGCGGTCGCCGGAAAGGACAGGCAGGCCATCGCGGCCAGCAACGGCAGGCGGGTCATGCTCATCTTGCAACTCCTCCAGGTACACCCTCAGCCGCGGCCGGTCTGGAGCCGGCCTGGCCGCTGAGGGCGGTGTTTCGACGTACTACAGGGTCGGACTCTTCACTTCCCCGCCGAGGGCCGACAGCGCCCATGGCGGCATCTGCGCATCGGTGCTGAACGCGAAATGCGCGCCGGCCGAATGGGCATCGCGGAACAGCCGCTGCACCGGCTGGGTTTCGTAGATGCCGTTGGCGCCGGCAAGCTCGTGCATGGCGTCGACCGCTTCATTGACCACCTTGATCGACAGCGCGCAGTTGCGCTTGTAGCGCAGCTTCGTCGGCAGGTCGATGCCGCCCCCGGCAGCGAGCATGGCGAACGCCTCGGCGCAGTCGTTGCGCAGGAAGACGCGCATCGCATCGACCTTCGCCGCGGACATCGAAAGCCGCAACTGGACGGTCTGCATGTCACGCAGCGTCGCGCCGGTATAGCTGGAACTGCGCTCACGGATCGAGTCGAGCATCCGGTCGACCATCGACTGTGCATTGCCGACCATGGCTGCGGCGATGCTGTGGCCGCCCAGCGCCGCCGTCGGCACCCGGAACAGCGGCCCGGGATGTTCAGCCAGGCCAGGGAACACATGGCCGGGCCGGGCGACGTGCAGGGACAGCACGCGATGGGCCGGCACGAAGACGTCCGTCGCCCGCACCGAACGGCTGCCGGTGCCGCGCATGCCCAGCGTCTGCCAGTCGTCCAGCACCGTGTAGGCGGATGCCGGAACCAGGCAGGCACACCAGTCGACCGGACGGTCGTCTTCCCGGACGATGCAGGACAGCATGTTCCACTGCGACACATCGACGCCCGACGAAAAGCCCCACTGCCCGGACAGCAGCAGGCCACCGTCGACGCGCACGCCCCGCCCCTGCGGGAACGCAATGCCGGAGGCGATCAGTGCGTCGGGGTTTTCGCCCCAGACTTCCTCCTGGGCGCGGATGTCCCAGAGCGCCAGTTGCCGGTGATGCGAAGCGAGGTTGGCGAACGTCCATGCAGTGGAGGCATCGCCACGGCCGAGGATCTCGACGATGTCGACGATCGCGGTGAGATCGAGCTCCATGCCGCCGAAGCGGCGCGGCTGCTGGTAGCGGAACAGGCCGCTTTCATGCAGCGCCTGCTCGATCGGCGGGATCATCCTCGTCGCCTTCTCCTGCCCGGCCGCATGCGACGCGATGAGCGGCACCAGGGCGCGCGCCCGGTCGAGGGCTTCTGCATAGCCGACATCGGCGAAACCGCGGCGGGACCCGGGTGGAGGTGTTGCCGCCATGCTGTGCGGGGCGTCCATGGGATGAGCATACCGCCTCGCAGCCTCGGGCTCCACCCCGCCGCTATACTCGCGCGTCCCGGGCATGGCGTGCCTCCGCCCCATCCCCTCCGCCCCATCCCTTTCGCATCCAACCACCGACAGCCCAGCCTGCTCCCACATGCCCGCACGTGCCAAGAGTGCCGCCCCCCCCCCCCCCCCCCCCCCACCCCCCCCCCCCCCCCGTGGGGGCCCCAAAACCCCCCCACCGGC
>JAIENF010000015.1 GCA_019751575.1 Burkholderiales bacterium | reverse complement strand
GCGTGTTCGCCGAAGAGTCGTCCTCCGGGCCGCCGTCGGTCAGCAGGATGATGAAGTTCTTCTGGCACCCCGCAGGCGTGGTGGTGTTGGGATTGTTCATCATCGGCGACCGGTACACGCCGATGGCCGCGCAACCCGGTCCGACTGCGGTGCATACCGCAGTCGTATCCCGGCCGGCCGTCACCGAGCCGCCGACGAGGGCGGTTTCGGTGCTGGTGCCCCACTGGGGCGTTCGCCCTGCGAAGTAGAGGTAGGCCTCGTACAGTGACTCGGTCAGTGGCGTGCGCGCAGCGGCCGTGGTCGACAGGATCGCGTTCTGGAGCGTTGCCCGGTTTGCGATGTCCGGGTCGGCGGCATTGGAACCCATCCGGCGCATCGCATAGGCGACGTTCGCACCGTCGTTGGTCAGCGTGGTGCTGGTGCGGTTGAAGACCATCAGGCCGAAGCGGACACCGTCGGTGGTCGCGACCAGGTCGGTCAGCGCATCCTTCGCGATCTGCAGCCGGGTCTTGCGGCCGATCGGATGCCCGTTCGGGCCTTTCGGGCCGAACTTCCAGTTGAGATAGTTGACCGAGTAGACGTCGATGTTCCTCGATGCATCCGCAGCGATCGCCTCGGCGGCGCTCGTCGAGTACGAGTGGGTGGCGTTGCCGGCCGTCGAGTTGCTGTTCCACGCCGTGTCCCAGGTGCGTGCGGCTGCGCGCATGTAGCTGGTGCCGGGGTTGGCCGACGGCTCATCCGCCTTGCAGTCGTGGACCAGGTTGGCCTGGAAATCCTGCCGGTTGTACACCGTGTAGAAGCGGTTGGTCGCCGCGGTTCCGCCGGTGCAGACCGTGTTGACCGTGGTGACGGCCGGACAGGCGGTGGCCGCCACGTTCGAGACCGGGCAACCCAGCCCGTACCGTGTGCCGCAGGTCTGGTTGGTGTTGCCGTTGTTGTTGCAGCCGCTCGTGCTGTTGTTGGCCACCACGTTCGTGAAGGCCGAACCGCGCACGTTCATCGAAGGGGTGGTCCCGGAGATCGTGCAATGGGTGGTGCTCTGTCCGTTGGTCGATCGCTGGTCGCCGGAACCCGCGGTCAACGGAACAGTCGTGATGTTGCCCTGGCAGGTCCCACCGTGCCAGTAGGTGGCTGCAGGCACCGCGTTGCTGCATCCCTCGGATGCATAGCTCGCCTGGTAGGGGTTGGGACGCGGGCCTGTGACGTTGCTCTGCGATACGCCGTTGAGCACCCGGGTGGTACCGCCGGCGCTACAGCTGGCCGTGGAACCGTTCTCCCGGCAGCTGCCGCCGAAGTGGTACCAGCCCTGCCCCTCGACCCAGACGTTCTGTCGGCCGACCCACTGGCAGGCCGCGACCGTTACCGACTCCCGGCTGCTCCAGGCACAGCCGTTGCGGTTGGCGCTGAAGAAGTTGTTCTGCGTCTGCATCGCGCATGCCCCCGGCGTGGCCGGGCAGCCTACGTTGAACGGATCGCTGCAGGACCCGAGCGTGCCGTTGGTGCAGCTGCCACCGCGCCAGCGCGTCACGCCGGTGGCATCGACTTCGCTCACCATGCCGGCGCTGCTGAACGTGCAGGTCCGGGTCCAGGTCGCGGACTGGTTCGTGCAGGCGGTACCGCTCACCGGCACGTTGATGCAGGTTGCCGAGCCTGGGCCCGTGGCTGCATCGCAGGCCGCCGGCGTGGTGTCGTAGTAGGCCGGCGTGCCCGTGGCCATGCCGAACGCCGGTGTCGCGTCGCGGTTGCCTTTCCACGCGCTGAAGCGCTCGTCCGCGCCGACCAGGGGGTAGCCGTACAGGCCGCGCAATGAGGTAAGGCGCGCGGTCGAGAAACCGTTGACGACGGTCAGGAACTCGTAACCACCCAGGTCTGCACGCAGGTCTGTCCATCCTGCGAAGCTGGTGCCTGCGTTACGCACCCGTATCGGCTGTCCTATGCTGCCGGTGGGGCTCGAGCCGACGTTGTCGCGGCTCGGTGCATTGGGCGGCGCCACCGTCGAATCGAGGTAGGCGCGTGCAAAGCCCGACGCGTTGGTGCTGCTGCCGGGATACAGGGTGTTGTTGACCGTGTCGAGTCCGAGCCAGCGCTCGTAGCGGGCCCACTGCTGGTTGGCGAAGTAGCCGTCGTTGCGCGCGAAGGACGACGGCGCGAATACCGTCGATGGCGTGATCGCCGAGAGGCTGCTCGAGCACTGGTTGCTGGCCGAGAAGTCCGTGGTACCCGTGTAGCTGATGCCGCCGCGCGTGCCACCCAGCACTGCGCGCGAGGCACGGAACCGGTTGAAGCTGGGCGAGCGCAGCCGGGCATCGGACAGGCTGGTGGTCGCCGGGCTCTGTGCCGGGACCCAGTAGGCCCATGACGAGTCGTTGTAGTTCCGCCATTCTGAGCGCGGCCCCGGGTCGCCGGGCTCTGTGGCGTTGGCATACAAGCGCGCCGCGTTCCAGAGGGCCTGCCGGTCGGCCAGCGTCGCGCCGGCCCAGGTGCCCCAGATGCTGAACGGCGCGCTGGGGGCGGCTGCGGTCGAGATGAAGGACGCGTTCTCGGTGGTGGCCTCGCTGTTGCGGATGACGTTGATGTCGTTCCACAGGTACTCGACATGGGAGTCGTAGGCGCCCGGATATTCGCGCCAGGCCTCGGGGATGTTCATCGAGTCCGAGGTGTCGAGCACGACCAGCACGTTCGGCTCCGCAGTCGTGGTGCTGGTGGTGGTGGCCAGGAAGATGTCCGTGTCGCGGGCGAACGCGGGCGATATCGCGGCGAACGGGTTGGCGAGGGTCGCGATCAGCACCCATGCCAGCGTCTTGCGGAATCGAAGGGTCGGGTTCATGGCAAGCCTCGTTGCGTTCGGTATGGTGCCGGTTGCTCAGCAGGAGCCGGGCGGTGCCAGTGACTCGGTGCCCTGGTGCACGGTGGAACGCCCTCCGCGGGCGACGGTGGCGGTCGCAGCC
>JAIENF010000082.1 GCA_019751575.1 Burkholderiales bacterium | reverse complement strand
GGGCCACGGCGCCGTTTGTGCGCGCGGCCACGAAGTGGTTCGACGACAACGCCTTCAGGCCTGGCGCCGGCATCTCTGGCACCGGTGGATCACCAGCCGCGGAGCGATTCGGGGGCTGGAACAATCTTGAGTTCGGCAGTGGAGGGTACGCATAATGGGACTCGGGCTTTCCCCGTTCGTGGTGGCCGGTGCGCGCGACCAGATGCTCCTCGACGAGCAGACGGAATGGCAGCGCGAAGACCAGCAGTTCCGGCGTGGGCAACGCGAGCGCGAGGTGAAGCGCGCGGCGGTCGCCGACGAGTTGATGGGCGACCAGATGGCCGACTATCGGGACGAGCGCGCGTTCACGCGGGGCATGCGGGACGTCAGTGCGCGCAGCGCCACCTCGAGCCGGTTCGACATGACGACGGCGCTGGAGAACTTCGCCCGCAGCGCCGGACGAACCGAGCTCGCCGACAAGTTCCGAGCCGATCGCGAGAACGGCAACATCGACATCATGAAGCGCGTGACGATGGCCGCCGCGCAGGGGGCGGATGCGACGCGGATCGCGGCGATCCTGAACGAGGGGCGCCCGACAGCCGAGCGCATCGACCCGGCCGCCATCCAGATCGAGCCAGGCCCGGACGGGCGCGCGCGTCGGCTGGTCATGCGCGGCCCGCAAGGGCGGCCGGTGCCGATCGATCTGCAGGAGTGGGCAGTGCTCACCGGGCTGTCCCGGCCGCAGAACATCGACATCAAGGACAACGTGATGACGGTCGCCAACGGCGACGGCAGCCAGTCGGTCATCCGCCTCGACAACGGCAGGATGGTCTGGGAAAGGAACCCGAATCATGTGCCCGATGCGGCGCGCGGCCCGGGTCGCGGTGCCGGCGGGACTGGTGGCGGTTCGGGCGCCGGCGGCGGGTCGAACGCGCAGGTTCCCTTCGAGAACGCGCTGCGCGACGCCATCAAGGACTTCCCGCAGTTCGTCGAGCGCGACGCGACGGGCGCCATGAGGGGCATCAACCCCGCCGGCCAGCGCGTGCTGCAGATCGCTGCCAGCCTGTCCATGGGATCGCGGCAGGGCCAGGTCAGCAACGGCGTGGGACGCGATGCCGGCCCGGCCAGCTTCGAGAGCCCGACGGAGGCGCTGCGAATCGCTTCCGACCCCAGCGGGCAGTGGAAGGACGTCGAGCTCGAGCAGGGCGGGCGCCGCACGCGTGTGCAGGCCTGGGTGATCAGGGATCCGGGCAGCGGCGGCGAGGTGGCGTATTTCCCCAACAACCCGATCCGTCGCGACGTCGACCAGAACACGGTGGTGCTGGGGCGCATGCGCCAGTCGCCGGGCTTCAGCCAGCTGGTCGATCAGGTGCGGCAGCTGGCCAACGTGCCCGGGGCCGAGCGGTTCCTCGACGAGGAATTCAAGGACATGGGCCCCGGCGCCGGTCGTGCGCTACTGTCCTATGTGCGCGACCTGCAGCGGCCGCAAGACCAGCAGACGATGCCCATCGGCGAGGGCGGCGCAGGCATGCAGGCTGCGCCGGCCGCGCCGGGAGCGGCAACGGCGCCATCGTTCGGACAGCCGGGCGGCGTCTCCGGCGGCATCTCGCGCGCAGCCGGTGCGGTGGCGGGCGTGTTCCGCGGCAATCCGCCCCAGCCGGACGACACAGCCCCCAGCGTGCGAGGTGTCGTCGGGCCGATCGGAGAGCCCGGCCCGCCGTTGGCGTGGGGCATAGGGCCTGAGATTGCCCCGCGATTCCGCGGCGGCCCGCAAGGCACGCCGCCTGATGTTCCCCGCGACTGGCGCAGCGGCATCCCGCAGCGATAATGGACGCCGCAGGAATCCCCCGGGGAAGCCTCCGGGCGCTGGTGGCCGACGCGCTGCCGGGTCAGGCCGCGCCCGAGCAGGGCATGGGCATGAGCCCGGGCCTGGGTGGGCGGCTGCGGGCGCTGGTGTCCGACGTTCTGCAGCCGCAACCCGAGCCCCGCACGCCCCTGCGCGAGCCGCGACCGGGACGCGGCATTCCGCAGACAGCCGGCCAGATTCAGCGCCAGGGCGCCCGCAGCCCGCTACATCCGACAGACGACATGATCGCCCGCATCGCGCGCGAGGAAGGCGTGGAAGAACTGCTGCCGCTTATCCGCGCAATCGGCAGGCAGGAGACAGGCAACAACCCGGTGCGCACCAGCGTGCAGGACGCGCGCGGGTACTTCCAGATCATCCCGCCGACCTACAGGGCAATGATGGGCACGCTGGATGGCATCGAAGACCCCGAGCAGAACACCCGCGCGGCTGTCCGGTACATCCGACACCTCTCGCGCAGAGTGGGAAATAACCCTGAGTTCATCGCAGCCGGGTATTTCTCAGGCGAGGGGAATGTGACGCGCAACGGGATCCGCAACCCGGATCGTCGCGACGCGAACAAGAAGTCCGTGCGCGACTACGCGCGCGAAGTGGTGGCACGCATCGAACCTCAATAGGAGCGGCACATGAAGGTACTGGGCGGCGCGGCGGCAGTGACGGTTGAAACGGCGGAAACCGAGATTTTCAACGCGGACGTGTCCGACATCGACGAGGTTGCGATCGACATCGCGAACCTTGGCGCGACGGCGCTCAACGCCTTCCGCATCTTCGGGCGATCCCACCCGTCCGGTCCGTGGAACCTGCTCTACAGTGCGGCGGCTGACTTCACGACCCCGGTCGGCGACGTGGTGTTCTGCAAGCTGGCGTCCACCGGCGCCGCGCATTCGCCGGTGACCCTGGCTGGCGCGACGCGCGTGATGCTCCGGTACCGCACGACCGGGTATGACGGCCTGCGGCTGACGGCAACGGTGGCTTCCGGCACCACCACCAAGAACGACGGAGCCTGATCCCGTGGCGACACTCCAGCGAAGCGGCGCCCGCTCGGGCACAAACAACGCCGAGCGCTTCGCGCAGA
>JAIENF010000155.1 GCA_019751575.1 Burkholderiales bacterium | reverse complement strand
CCCGCGGCGGCACGGCCAGGCCCGCCAACAGCGCCGCGAGCCACCAGGCGCACGCCGTCCCGGCGGCCAGATTGCCCGGGCGGCACACCGGCCGGCGGCTGTACCCGCTCATCCTGGAGCGGGCGGCGACGGGGCCGGTGCGCTGCCCGGATCCGGGCGCGGCACCCGGTTCACGGTCGGCTCGGCCCAGGTTCCGGTCACCGCGTAGTCGAAGGTGGCGAGCTGTGCGAGCGGATCCTTGAGCACGCGCTGCACCAGGAAGCTTGCGATGCCAGCCACCGGCCCCCCGATGAGGGCGCCCGCCAGGGCGAGGCTGTCGCCGAGCACCGGCGTCACGCGCACCTGCAGGTTCTGCGTTTCCTTCGCCAGGTTCACCTCGCCGGTCATCAGCACCCGCGCCGACGGGCCCTGTATGCGGAACCCTTCAACCCGGCCCGAGCCGCCGGTGATGCGCATCGTTCCCGAGATCTCGTCGAACGAGAAACCTTCGCTGAACACGTCGCGGAAATCGAGCGCGATGCGGCGCGGCAGGCTCTGCAGGTTGAACACCCCGAGCAGCCGGCCCACGCCGGGCTCCAGCGTCACGAACTGGCCCTTCGATATCTCCACGAGCAGCGTACCGCCGAGCGTGGACACATCGAGGTCCTGCGGACTGCCGGCCCAGGACAGCGGCCCTTCGATCCGCCCCGCCCCGCCGCGCACGCCTTCCGGATAGCCGAGGCGCGACAGCAGCTTGCCGCCATCGACGATGTCGAGCCGCACGTTCACCTGGGTGCGCGGCTGCGCCATCCAGCTCTGCCACAGCCCGTCCATCTGGAAGGTGGCATCCGGGTTGACGATGCGCAGGCGCTCGATGCGCCAGTCCCTGCCCTCGGGTCGGGCCATGAGCTGCAGCCGGCCCAGCGCCTTGTCCGCGAGCAGGAAGCTGTCGACGGTCACGTCGAGCGCAGGCAGTTCGGTGTCGTCGAACTTCGCCTGCTGCAGCACCGCCCGCGTCGCCTGTGCCGGAGGCAGGTTGACCCGGCTCAGGCGGGCGACCAGACGGCCCTTGCCCTGCGAACGCCAGGACAGTTCGCCCGACACCTCCTTCGACGAAATGGTGCCGTCCCAGCCACCGGACGACAGGACCGTCTTCACCGCAACGTCGTTGAACTGCCGGCCGATGGCTTCCACCTGTCCGATGCGAAGGTCGATGTCGCCAGCCTCGCCGCCCCCCTTGCCGGGCACCGCCAGGCCCGCGAACACCGGCCGCCACGCATCGACGTTCACCCGCTTCAGCGTACCGCTGACGGCGATGCCACGCCGCTCGGGTACCGGCGCCGTGCCGCCGCCGACCACGACGGACGCGCGCTCGATCGTCGCCTGCCCGGCTTCGATCCGGCGCAGCACCTGCGCGGAGAGAATGCTTCCCAGGCTGATGGCGAGCCGGTCGCGCTCCACGCCACTCACCTGTTCGATGCGCAGCGGCATCGTTTCCCCCGCGGCCTTCCCGAACGGTGGCGGCAATTCGATCGCCAGGCCTGCGAGGGAGGATTCCACCACGAGGTCGCCGACCTTGCGCCGGTAGTTGACCGTCGCGCGCCAGTCGGCCGCGCCGCGCAGGGACTGGCCGAGCGCCTCGGGCAGTTCCCGCCGCACCATCTCGGCCGTCGCACGTCCGGATACGCCGACCCGCACGGACCCATCGCGCTGGGATGCGACGGTGATCGCGGCCGGGCCGCCGAACACCTGCGCCGTCGCCGCGTTCACGCGGATGCTCGATTCAGTGAAGTCGAGGCGTCCGTTGACCGCCTCCAGCACGGGCGCATCGCGGTCCAGCACCAGCCGGTTGCCGACGAACTGATAGCTTCCCGCGACGGTCGAATCGACCATGTGCCGAAGCGGCAGGACCAGCTTCAGCGCCAGCCGGCCGCGACCCTGCGCCTCCATGTCGCGCGTCGCGCCGTCGAGGAATCCGTCCACCGGACTCTGGGCGATGAAGCGCAGGAAGTCGGACGTCGCCGATTCGGCCTCGCCGGTCACCTCGAGGATCTCGTCCGAGTGCACCATGTCCGGTATGTTCGCCCGCAACCGCTGCAGCTTCACCCCGGCGATGGTGGCGCTCTTCGGGAAAATCTCGAGACGCTCGGCCCGGAACACGAGATCCCCGTCTATGTCGCTGATCCTCGGCCAGCCCGGCGCGTAATCGAGCTCGACCCCCAGCGCCTTGACCGTCAACAGGAACTCGCCGCCACGGGGGCGCCTGGGCTCGCTGAACGGAAACTCGGCAAGATCACCCTTCAGGCGCATCCGGACATCGTTGGAGCGCCCCGCCACCAGCGCCCGGGCAAGCCACTTCCGGCTGTCCTCGCTGATCCGCAGGGGCATGTAGCACGCCACGGCCTTGGCTTCTGCCCGGCTCAGCGCGCCGGTGAGGTCCGCATGGCCGAACTTCGATTCGCGCGGACGGTACTCCCCCGACAGGGTGCCGGCGAGGTCGGCGTTCGCGAACGCGAGGCCGACCAGCTGGATGGCCAGCCTGGGACCCTGCCCGCTCCAGCCGACCTGCCCGTTGAAGGTGTCGAAGGCGAGCGGGCGTGCGAACACCGCGGGCAGGGTGAAACGCAGGCCCTCGGAATCGAGGCGAAGCATGCCCGCCCGGTCGCTGCCGTCCACCGAACCGCTGACGCCGGCCAGTCCGGGCCAATCGCCGTGGGCAGCGACGGAAAGCCCGTCGAAGCGCCCGCGCACCTGCCAGCTCGCCGGCGCCTCCAGGGGACCTTCCCAGGCGACCGACAGGTCGGACAGGCGACCCGACGGTGCCAGCGCCGCAAGCAGCTCATGGGCCTTCGCATCCACCGGGAGCTGTGCCGCAAGGGCTGCCCATGGGGCGATCTCGAGCGCGCTGGCGGTCAGCTCGTTGCGTGGCACCCGTGCG
>JAIENF010000486.1 GCA_019751575.1 Burkholderiales bacterium | reverse complement strand
CGCAATCGGCGCCATGTCCGCGAACGCCGGCGGGCCGTCGCCCGACAGCTTGTAGAAGCTCGAGAACTTCACCCAGCGATCGTCGCGCTCGACGAGCTGGCGGATCAGCGCGCGGACGGATGGCGAATCGGCTCCAGCGGCGGTGCCGACGCGCGCGAAGTGGTCGAACACGATCGGCGCGTCGATGCGCCCCAGGTGGACGGCATGCTCGACGATCTCGGTGCCCGACCCGAAGTGCACCTGGAGATGCCAGCCGAACGGCCTGATGCGCACGGCCATCGATTCCAGCCGTTCGAGGCCACCGTAACCCTTGACGCGCGTCGACAGCCGCACGCCGCGGAAGCCGGCTTCGTGCAGCCGCCCGATGTGCGCCTCGGTCGCATCGGCCGCGAGTCCGGCGACGCCGCGCGCACGATGCTGCCCGAGCTTCGCGATGACGTCGGCGGTGATCGAGTTGTCGGTGCCGTAGACGCTGGCGTTGACCTGCACCGTACGCTCGATGCCGAGCGCTTCGCACATGGACACGTAGCCGTCGATCGACCCGCCATTCGGGGTGTAGCTGCGGTTCTCGATCAGCGGATAGCGGGCCGGATCCTCGAACACGTGGCAATGGCAGTCGGTCGTGCCGGGCGGCAGCGACACCGAGGGCTTCGACGGCGACGGGTCCGGGGCAAGGCAGGACGGAGCAGGCATGCGGGAACCCTCTCAGGCAACCGCGGGATTCTAACCGCCGCCCCGGGCCGCCGCCCCTCCCGGTTGCGACCCGGGCACGTGGAGCCTAAAATGACCGGACAAAAGGTACGGACAAAGCGCCTCGGTACCGGGCGCCCCGAGCCTTGGAACGAACAGCGTCCAGATCCAGCCGGAGGAGCCTTCGAATGCGCCAGAAGCACCCCACAGCGCCCTGCCTGATGTTTCTCTTCGCCGCGGCCGCCAGCGCGTCCGCGTTCGCGCAGACCTCGCCCACCTCGCCCACCTGGCCCGTGAAGCCGATCCGCATGGTCATCCCCTGGCCGCCCGGCGGCGGTGCCGACATCGTCGGCCGCATCCTCGCCGAGCCGCTGGGCCAGGCCCTCGGCCAGCAGGTCGTGGTCGAGAACCGCGGCGGGTCGAACGGCGTGATCGGGGCCGAGGCGGTCGCACGCGCGGTGCCGGACGGCTACACGATCATGTTCCACAGCGTCACCTCGCACATGCTCAATCCGTCGTTCTTCCCGAAGCTGCCCTACGACACGTTCACCGACTTCGCACCGGTCGGGCTGGTGGCCGAGGTGCCGCTGGCGATCGTCGTCAACCCGGTATTGCCGGTGAAGACCCTGAACGACCTCATCGCGCTGGCGAAGAAGAACCCGGGGCAGCTGTCGTTCGCCTCCTTCGGCGCCGGCAGCATCAGCCAGCTCGCCGGCGAACTGTTCAACCGCCAGTTCGGCGTGAAGATGACCCATATCCCGTACAAGGGCGGCGGGCCGGCGCTGGTCGACACGCTCGGCGGCCATGTGCCGATCTACTTCTCCGGCATCGGCACCTCGCTGCCGATGCTGCGCGCCGGCAAGCTGCGCGCACTCGGCGTGACCACCGCTGCCCGCTCCAAGCTGCTGCCCGACGTCCCCACGGTCGACGAAGCCGCCGGCAGCAAGGGCTACGAAGCTTCGGTCATGTTCGGGCTGTTCGCGCCGGCCAAGACGCCGCAGGCGATCGTCACCCGGCTGAACGCCGAGACCGTGCGCCTGCTCGAGTCGGCGGACTTCCAGAACCGGCTCGCCAACCAGGGCGGTTCGGACCGCGCCACCGCGACCTCGCCGCAGGCGATGCTCGACTACATGAAGGCCAACACGCCGCGCTGGGCGGCACTGGTCAAGGAAATCGGAGCCCGCATTGACTGACCTTGCATTTCGCATTCGTACCCTGGCACTGGCCCTGTCGGCGGTCCCCGCGCTGGCCATCGCAACCCCGGCCGCGGCGCAGGCCTGGCCGGCCAAGCCGATGCGCTGGATCGCGCCCTACCCGCCCGGCGGCTCCTCCGACCTCGTCGCCCGCGCGGTCGGCACCCGCCTCGCCGAACAGCTCGGCCAGCCGGTGCTGATCGACAACCGCCCGGGCGTGGGCGGCAGCCTGGGCACCGAGCTGGCTGCGCGCGCGGCGCCGGACGGCTACACGATGCTGCTGGCGAACATCGCGCCGCTGGCGATCAACCCGCACATCTACCCGAAGCTCGGCTACGACGTGATGCGCGACTTCGAGGCGGTCAGCCTGCTTGCCACCGGTCCGACGCTGCTGGTCGTCGGGCCGTCGCTGCCGGTGAAGAACCTGCAGGAACTGATCGCGCTGGCGAAGGCGAAGCCCGGGGCGATCAAGTACGGCACCGGCGGCAGCGGCACGCCGGCCCACCTGACCACCGAACTGCTGCGCCTGATGACGGGTATCGAGCTGCTGCATGTGCCGTACAAGGGCACCGGCCAGTCGGTCACCGACCTGCTGGGCGGCCAGATCGACTTCGTGTTCGCGAGCCCGCCGGTGGCGGCAGCGCACGTGAAGAGCGGCAAGCTGCGCGCGCTCGCCGCGTCGAGTGCGAAGCGCACGCCACTGGCACCCGACATCCCGACCGTCGCCGAGAGCGGCGTGCCGGGCTTCGACATGGTCACCTGGTGGGGCGCGGTGGTGCCGGCGAAGACCCCGGCCGCGATCATCGATCGGCTGAACGCGATGCTGCGCAAGTCGCTCGAGTTCGCCGACACGCAGGAGCGGTTCGCTGCGCTGGGCATCGACGTGCAGTCGAGCACGCCGGCGGCCTTCCGAAGCTTCATGGCGGCCGAGCTCGCGCGCTACGCAAAGCTTTCCAAGCAGGTCGGACTCAAGAACGAATGAAGGAGCACTTCCGGATGATCAGAAACACCCTGGCAGCAC
>JAIENF010000231.1 GCA_019751575.1 Burkholderiales bacterium | reverse complement strand
GTCAATTCTTGCCCGGACGCACCACCACGTCGTTGCGAACCTCACGGACGCCGGGTACGCCGCGCGCGATTTCCCCGGCCCGCTGGCGCTCAGCCGCACTCGCCGCGAAGCCGCTGATCTGCACCGTGCCGCGCATGGTCTCGACGCTGAGGCGCAATGCATTGACGGTCTCGTCCTCGACGAAGCGCGCCTTCACGCGCGTGGTGATGGTCGCGTCATCCACATACTCGCCCGCCGTCTGCTGGCCGCCGAAGACACCGCACCCCGATACGAAGATCGCCAGCAACGCGACGACGAACAGCTTGAGCAATTGCGTGTTCATGGTTCTTTCTCCCTGGATGAAACGACTGGACCACCAGTCGCGGCGGAATGGCCCGCCGACCCGGACGGCGCAAGGAGCGAGCCTGCGCGGATCAGGCGGCGCCGCGATGCTTGTGCTGGTACATCGCCGCGTCCGCGCCTTCGAGCAACGCCTCGGGCGAGAGCCCGTCCTCAGGGAACACCGCGCAACCGACCGACACCCCGAGGTGGACCGGCTGGCCGTCGATGCTGAACGGCGCATGCAGTGCGGCCTGCAGCTTGTCGATCACCGCCACGATCCCGGCCGGGTTCTCGATCTGAGGGATGACCGCGACGAACTCGTCTCCGCCCAGCCGCGCCAGCGTATCTGCGGAGCGAAGAGGGGCGGAAAACCGTCGGGCGACTTCCTTCAGCACGCGGTCTCCGTTCTCGTGGCCGTGCAGGTCGTTGATGGGCTTGAACCGGTCGAGGTCTAGGAACAGCACTGCAACCCGCCGCGCAGTCCGCTGCGCCTGCGCGATGGCCTGTGTCAGCCGGTCGTTCAACAGGGCACGGTTGGGCAGGCCGGTCAACGGATCATGGAAGGCCTGGTGCTGCAGCCGGTACAGCTCGGCCTCCATCTCCGTGACGTGCGACACGCGCGCGACCTCCAGCTTGTGCTCGGCCAGCGCCCGCTCGACCAGCTGGAGCAGTTGCTGCGGATCGAAGGGCTTGGAGACGAAGTCGAATGCCCGGAAGCGGAGCGCGTCGATCGCGTACTCGATCGAAGTCTCGCCCGAGAGGAAGATCACCGGCATGTCCAGCCGGTGCTCGCGCAACTCGCGCAGCACTTCGATGCCGCTGAAATCGGGGATGTTGACATCGAACAGCGCGACGTCGAACGCATGCTGCGCGAGCATCGCCATTGCGTCTCGCCCCCGTTCGACCGTCGTCACTGCGTACCCGGCGGAATTCAGCAGGGCACCGAGCATCTGCGCGGACGCGGTGTCGTCCTCGAGTACGAGGATGCTGGCCTTCGGACCCGCCCCTCGTTCGCCCGCCGCTTCGATGGTCATCTTGTCAGTTCGCCCCGCACGGCATCCGGTGACACGGGCAAGGCGCATCGTCCATGCCCGCGCACGCCGGTGCCGGGCATGGCGCCTGCGGTGGGATGCGTGCGACCCGCCAGGTGACAGTCTGCGAGCACTCGATGATGCATTCAAGCGGTCCGGCCGTTTCCAGCCAGCGCGCCGTGCGCCGTCTCGCCGTGCTCGCCGCGCTGATGCTCGTGGGCTGCGGGTCCACGGCGCGGCTGGATGCCATCGTGGCTCATCGCGCGGGCATCCCGGAAGCTTCGGCCGCGTCCGTTCGCGCGATCGACGCGCTCGCGCAGCGCACGGGAACCAACCTGCTCGAACGACACGTGGCGGAAACCGCGCAGATCCTCGGCACCCCGATCGTCGCCGGGAACTCGGCCCGGCTGCTGGTGGACGGACCGCAGACCCACGCGCAGATGTTCGCGTCCATCGCCGCCGCACGCGACCACATAAACCTGGTCAGCTACATCATCGACGACGACGAGACCGGCGCACGACTGGCGGACGCGCTGATCGAAAGAAGGCAGGCCAGCGTCGTGGTGAACCTCATGTACGACAGCGTGGGCTCGATGGCGACCCCGACCGAATGGTTCGATCGCCTGCGCGAGGCCGGCATCTCGGTCTGCGAATTCAACCCGGTCAACCCCTCCCGCCTGCGGCGAGCCTGGCGAGTGAACAATCGAGACCACCGGAAGATACTGGTGGTCGATGCACGGACCGGCTTCGCCGGCGGCGTGAACGTGAGCGACGTGTACGCCGCCGGCTCGTTCGGATCGGCTCGACGAAGGCAAAGCGCAGACATCCCGTGGCGCGATACGCACGTGATGATCAAGGGGCCGGCGGTGGCAGACCTGCAGCGCAGCTTCACGGACCGCTGGACGCAGCAGCGCTGCGCGGACCTCGGCGACACCGGTCGCTACTTCCCCGAGTTGGCGGACGCGGGACGCCTGCCGGTCCGCATCGTGGCCGGCGGCCCCGGGCACGAGACGGCGGATCACTATCGCGCGCTGATATCCGCCTTCGAGCACGCGGAGCAACGCATCCTGATCACCTGCGGCTACTTCGTGCCGGACCCGGGCATGCGCGACGTCCTGATTCGTGCCGCCCGGCGCGGCGTGGACGTCCGTCTGCTGTTGCCGAGCATCAGCGACTTCTGGGCCCCGATCGAGGCCGGACGCTCCCACTACGCGGCACTGCTCGCGGCCGGGGTGCGCATCAACGAGCGTACCGGGGCACTGCTGCACGCGAAGACCGCCGTGGTCGATGGTGTCTGGAGCACGATCGGCTCGACCAACCTCGATTTCCGAAGCTTCCTCCACAACGAGGAAGCGAACGTGATCGTGTTCGACGACGGGTTCGCCGCAGAGCTCGAGGGGCTCTTCGCACGCGACCTCGACCGGTCCACGGAGATCCGGGCGGACGAATGGGCGCGCCGGGGAATCGTGCCCAGGCTCCGGCAGTGGTTCGCGCGCCAGTTCGAGTACCTGCTCTGAACCCGGGGACGCGCGATCGCCACGCAAGCGCC
>JAIENF010000802.1 GCA_019751575.1 Burkholderiales bacterium | reverse complement strand
AAAACACTGCCAATATTGATTAACGATTTTGCAGATCACCTGTTCGCAGACTATCCTGAAGTGCTCCTGCTCCAGCGCAGCCCCCACCTCGACTTCATGGCCGGGGCCTTCGTGTTCCCGGGCGGTGGCGTCGATGCGACCGACGGCGCACCCGAGATCGCCTCACGCTGCGTCGGCCTCGACGATGCGGCGGCGAGCGCGCGGCTGTCGCTCGAGCGCGGCGGCCTCGCGTACTACGTCGCCGCCATCCGGGAGACCTTCGAGGAAGCAGGCCTGCTGCTCGGCTACGAGCCGGCCGGGCACCTGCTCGACCTGAAGCCCTCGCTGGAAGAGACCCGCTTCGCGGAACACCGGCATGCGGTGCACGACCGCAAGCGCACCCTCTCGGACGTCTGCGCGGCCGAGTCGCTGCACCTGGCCACCGACCGCATCGCCTACCTCAGCCACTGGATCACGCCGGTGTCCGAGAAGAAGCGCTACGACACCCGCTTCTTCGTCGCGGCCGTGCCCGAGAACCAGGCCAGCCTGCATGACGACATCGAGAGCGTGAGCCAGCTCTGGATCACGCCGTCCGATGCGCTGGCGATGCAGTCGCGCGGCGAGCTGATGCTGCGCTTCCCCACCATCAAGACGCTCGAGATGCTGGCCGGGTACGCGACCACCGCAGCGGCACTGGAAGGCGTGCGTTCGCGCGGCGACATCCGGGCGCAGTTGCCGTGGGTGATCCGCCGCGGCGGCGAAGTGCTGCGCATCCTGCCCGGCGAGCCCGGCTACGACGAGGCGCAGTGGGTGAATCCGTCGGGTTCGGAAGCGATCGTCAGCGAGACCAGGCCCGGCGTGGTGACCGCGCTGTCTCGGCGCGTGCGCCGGCTGGTCGCCCCGAACCCCGGGATGATGACCGGCCCGGGCACCAACAGCTACGTGGTCGGCGATGCGGAGTCCGGCGACCTGGCGGTGATCGATCCCGGCCCGGCGATCGACGGCCATGTCGAGGCACTGCTGGAGCAGGTCGGGCAGCGATTGCGCTGGATACTCTGCACCCACACCCACCTCGATCATTCGCCTGCGGCGGCCGCGCTAAAGGCGGCCACCGGCGCGACGGTGATCGGCATGCCGCCGCCGCCGCATTCGAACCAGGACCAGACATTCAGGCCCGACCGCGTGTTCGCGCACGGCGAACGGGTGCAGGTGGGGGGCAGCACCCTGCGTGCGGTGCATACGCCCGGCCATGCCTCGAACCACCTGTGCTGGTACCTCGAAGAGGAACGGCTGCTGTTCACCGGCGACCACATCATGCAGGGCTCGACCGTGGTGATCTCGCCGCCGGACGGCGACATGTCGGCCTACCTGGCATCGCTCGAAGGCCTGCTGTCGCTCGACATCGAGGCGATGGCACCGGGCCATGGCTACCTGATGGTCGATGCCCATGCGGCCGTGCGCCAGCTGGTCAGGCACCGGCTCGGGCGCGAGGCGAAGGTGGTCGACGCGCTGGCAGCGATCGCCGGCCCCGAGGGTTCGACGCTCGACGCACTGGTGGCGCGCGTGTATGCCGACACACCCGAGAAGCTGCATCCGGTCGCGCGGCGTTCGCTGCATGCGCACCTGCTGAAACTCGAACGTGACGGGCGTGCGCTGGAGCGCGACGGACGCTGGCAGGTCAGGTGACGCCGGCGGTCATCCGCCGTTCGTTGACCTGCGCCTTGCGGATCATCATGACGCCGGCCAGTGCGACGAACACCAGCAGGCCGAAGGTCTGCGCATAGCTGCCGATGCCCTTGTAGGCGAGCGCGAACAGCGCCGGGCCGCACAGGATGCCGAGGAAGTTGAACGCGATGGCGCCGCTGGTGGCCAGGCCGACCTGGCCCCTGGGCGCGACCCGTGCGACCTCGGCGATGAACATGCCGGTCCATCCGACCGCCGAGGCGCCCAGGCAGACCAGCATCAGGTAGAGCCCGGTGCGCGGCCAGCCCGGCGACAGGAACACGGTGACCAGGCACATCACGGCAGTGACGCACCCCACCATCGCAAGGGTGCTCAATGCGCTGCCGATGCGGTCCGCGAGCAGCCCGAACACGATCCGCGAGCACACGCCGGACAACTGGATCAGCGACAGCAGCATCCCGGCCTGCACCAGGCCGAAGCCGATCTCGGTCACCAGCATGGTGACTGCGAACGAGGTCACGCAGAGCTGGCAGAACGCGTAGAAGAACGCCGACAGCGCGAGCCAGCGCAGGATCGGATGGCGCCAGACCACGGGCACGCCGCCCAGCGGATCCTGGATCAGCCGGGTGCCCGGAACGCGGTCGTCATCCCAGGCGCTGCACAGCGGCTGCAGCAGCACCAGCACGGCGAGCGCGATCAGGGCGATCGCCAGGAATGCCCAGGATGCGCCCCATGCAATCGTCAATGGCGGCATCACGAAGGCAGCGGCCACCACGCCCAGCGGAACCCCGCTCTGCTTGAGCGAGAAGATCAGGTTTCGGTTGGCCGGGTCGGTGAAGCGGTTGAGCAGGTGGCTTGCCGCGGGCGTCGCGGGCCCGGTGCCCACGCCCATCAGGATCGAGGCGATCGGCAGCAGCCACAGGTTGGGCACCATCGCCAGCAGCGCGCCGATCGCCGACATGCCGACGCAGATCTGCTGGGTGCGGCAGGCGCCGAAGCGCTGCACCAGGCGGCCTCCGTAGATCACCGCGAACATCGCGCCGCCGTAGACGAAGCTGACCTGGAAGCCGATCAGCGCAGGATCGACCTGCAGCAGGGTGGCCATCGCCGGGGCGATCACCACCATGCTGTTGCCGACCATCACCGTCACCACCTGGACGAGCGTGGTGACGGTGATGACGGTCAGCGGGAGGATGGACCAGTGGCGGTGGCCCGGCGGCTGCACGAAAGGCTCAG
>JAIENF010000078.1 GCA_019751575.1 Burkholderiales bacterium | reverse complement strand
ACCGCCATCAGCGACAGCGAAGAGATACGGATGCCTGGATCGATATCGGCCGCAGGGCGAGGCATGGCCGCGCTCTGCGAAAGGGCTGGGCGACGCGCTGCGGCGGCTCGCACCGGCGCTTCGGATGATTGGGTACCAGTGCAAGAGCCTGTCGAAGACCGGCGGGGTGATCCGGTGGCATATCTTTTCGTGGTCTCAAGAGCGCGAACCACGTCCTGTAAGTCCTGCAAGTCCTGCTCTCCCGGCGGGGGAAAGCCCACCGACAGGACATGCAGGACATTCAGGACATGGTTCTAGAACTCAGACCTCCGAAAAATGCCTGGCGGTGGTGGGGCGGGCGGTAGAAATCGACCAGATCAAGGTTGATCTGTGACCGTCGGCCAGCTGATCCAGCAGGCGCTGGCCGATGGCGTGACCCTCCGGATTGGCGGCGCCGGCCGACTGCGCGTCGTGGGTCCGGCGGCGGCGATCGAGCGGTGGACGCCGACGATCAAGGCGATGAAGCCGGCGATCCTCGCCGCGCTCGAAGACGATGTAGAGGGCGCGGACCACGAACCGCACCACGATCGGACATCGGCGGCCGACGATCCGTTCCCAATTTCAGACAACCGCCGCACGTGCCGTGACTGCAACCACCTCGTCGGCGCCTTCTGCCGGGTGTCCACCAGCCGGGGAAAATGGCGGCCGATTCCCGATCTGCCGCACCGGTGCGAGTACTACTCTCCTGGCGCCGATGATCCCGACCGGCGCAGTGCGTCGGCGCGGTGGGCGCTCGCCGGGCGCGCTGGGTTGTGACAAGCGCGACGGCTAGACTCGGCGCGAAGCCAATCTAGAACTGCTAAATGCCGGTCTATCAAAGGGGTATGTGTACATGCTGAACGACAAGCAAGCGGCCTTCGTGCGCGAGTACCTGGCGGACTTCAACGCCACCCAGGCCGCGATTCGGGCTGGGTACGCAAAGCACGCAGCAGGGCAACAGGCTCACAAGCTGCTGAAAATTGCTGAGGTGCAGGCCGCCCTAAAGGATTTCCGGGAAAAGGCCGCCGAGAAGACGCTGACGGACACGGCCTGGGTGCGCGAGCGTCTTCGGGAGGAAGCCACGGACTTCAGCCCGCAGGCCAGCCATTCGGCCCGGGTTCGGGCGGTGGAGTTGATCGCGAAGATGAATGGCGACTTCGAATTGGACAACAACCAGAAGGCTGACCCGATCGCGGAGGCCATCGCTGCTGTGCAGGCGAACAACATCCCCCTCGCCGTTCGCCCTTAGGCCGCATCAACCGATCGACAGGCCGGTCAGACGGTGGCCTCGGAGTCCTGCCATTCTGCTGGCACGCGGTAGCCATCCACGGACAGCTGGCCTAGGTCGAACGCCAGCGGAAGCTTGGTCCCCCGACCTCGGGACTCGACGATCTGGCAGAAGGCGTCAGCGCTCACCGATACCGAACCGAGCCAGTTTCCCCAGGCTTCCAGCCGCACGGATTGACCACGGTAGGTCACGATCAACCGGCTGTTCACGGCGGTCAGCGTCAACAGGCCCGGCCGCGGTGGGCCAAATCGAACGCCGCACAGCTTCCGGCACACGATGCGCAGGCTCTTCCGTTCGACGTGAAGACGGAGGCTGTACCACCCCATGCGGGCCCGCGCAGCCTGCCACGCCACGTAGTCTGCACCCGCTGCGAGGAGGGCGGGCACCTTCGTGTTTGGGTTCGCCAATCGCCAGATGCGGTAGACCTCAGCCTCCAGCGCGATCGCAGGCATCCTTGCCGGCAGGATCCGTTCATCCGATCCCGCAGTGCGGCCGTAGTACCACCAGGCCCGCAGTGTCCATGCGCCGGGGACTTCGCCCGCGAGAAACGATATGCCGTCCAACTCGGCCGACAGGGTGAGGCCCGTCGGGCTGCGCACGAACCCGAGGTTTTCCTCCAGGATGTCCGGGACGAATTCTTCTGGAATCGCCAGGCTGTTCATCGCAGGCTCCTCAATCGGGCCCGCCGCTGGTACAGCTGGGCCGGCCGGAAGGCGCCGCCCCGCTTCTCCCCGTCAACGGGTTCCAACAGATCCCGATCGTTGAGTCGTCGGCGGAAGCTTGATTTGTCGAGGGCATGGCCAAGCACAGCCTCGCAGGTCTGCTGGAGCTCGGTGAGGGTGAAATGCGCCGGGAGCAGGCCGTACGGAAGATCGTGTTCTTCAACATCTTCGCGCATGGCGTCCGTGGCCCGCGCGACCAGGGTGTTGTGGTCGAAGGCCAGCGAGATGCCTTTCGCCAGCGATTCGACCGGGGCCCAGCGAAGCTCTTCGATTCGCTTCCCGGCAGTCGGCAGGGTACTGCCCGAGAGCGACAACGCCCTGTAGACGATGCTCAAGCCCCAGGGCGCCCTGGGGTCCCGGGTAGGGCCGCCGACCGCGCACAGCTGCTTGAGGTCGGGTAGGTCCGTTGCCAACCGCTCCCGCACGACCCTGGCGGCCGCCTCTTCAAGACTTCCGTCCAGATCGATTCGTAACACGCCGCCAGGCAGGGCCCACTTGCCGGCGTACGGTGCCTGTGCGCGCCGGGCGAGCAATACCGCCAAATTTCCATCGACAAGCGTCATCAGGACGACCTCGATCCGTGTGAAGGGCATCGGATACTTGGACGAGTCTGTCTTCGGTGATGCGGCGTCTGCCATGGCGAAAAGTCTTAGTAGTTATGTGCAACGAACTATAGTATAGTTAAAAGCGTAGTGCAACTAACTAGGAGGGCGAATGGCCTACGACATCATCGGTGATGTTCACGGACAGGCCGGAAAGCTGAAGGCGCTACTGCGTCGCCTTGGCTACGCGGAGCGCAACGGCGCATGGCGGCACTCCGATCCCCTACGCACCGCGGTGTTCGTCGGCGACTACATCGACCGGGGGCC
>JAIENF010000382.1 GCA_019751575.1 Burkholderiales bacterium | reverse complement strand
GGAACGCCCGAGCAGTTCGCCGCCGAGATCCGCAAGGACATCGAGCTTTATGCCCGCGTGGTGCAGAAGGCTGGCATCAAGGCGGAATTGTGATAAACAGCGCCGTCACCTTCTCCTCCCTCGACGACAAGACCCACACGATGAAAACGCTGCACATGCACCGCAACGGCGGCCTCCGCCTCCCCCTGATGCTGGCCGCCGCCGCACTGACCCTCGTGTCGATGCCTGCCGCGGTGCAGGCACAGCCCGCCTGGCCGGCCAAGCCGATCCGCCTGATCGTCCCGTTCGGCGCCGGTGGCGCGTCCGACTTCGTCGCGCGCGTGATCGGCCCGCGCCTCGCCGAACAGCTCGGGCAGCCGGTCGTGATCGAGAACCGGGCCGGCGCCAACGGCAACGTCGGCATGGAGTTCGTCGCCCGGGCCGCGCCAGACGGCTACACCACCTTCCTGGGCAACATCGGGGCGATCGCGATCAATCCGCACCTGTACGGCGCAGCCCTGAAGGTCGATCCGATGAAGGACCTGGCGCCGGTAGGCCTCGTTTCCGAGACGACCACCATGCTGCTGGTGCATCCGTCGCTGCCGGTGCGCAACGCGAAGGAACTGATCGCGTTCATCCGGGCGCGTCCGGGCGAGATCAACTACGCGTCCGCCGGATCGGGCAGCCTGAGCCATCTCCAGATGGAACTGCTGGCAGCACAGAACGGGCTGAAGGTGGTGCATGTGCCGTACAAGGGCGGGGCAGGACAGGCGGTGACCGATGTCGTCGCCGGCCATGTCACGGTGACCATCCAGACCCTGCCGTCGGTGATGACGTTCGCACAGTCGGGCAGGCTGCGCCCGATCGCCCTGACCACGGCGAAGCGGCTGGAGCAGTTCCCGAACGTGCCCACGCTGCGCGAAGAGGGCATGGACATCGTCTCGACCAGCTGGCAAGGCATCCTGGTGCCCGCGGGCACCCCTGCCGAGGCCATCCGCCGGCTGCATGTGGCGATCAACCAGGGGCTGCCGGTACCCGAGGTGCGCGAGCGTTTCGCCACGGGCGCCACCGATGTGCTGCTGTCGCCGTCGCCGCAGGCTTTCGCCGACTACATCCGGGCCGAATCCGCACGCTGGGGCAAGGTGGTGCGGGACGCAGGCATCAGGCTGGAGTGACATCGCCCCGGTCTTGCATGCGCACGCGGGCGTGCGCTGCAAGCCCGGTGCGTTCTCGATCCGATCAGCAGCGCGCCGAGAACAGGATGAAGCCGCCGAGTTCCGGCGGCAGCAGCACGCGCAACCGGCCATCGCGCAGCTCGGTGACTGCGCTGCCACCGTTCTCGAGCACCGCCCGGGTGATCGACAGGTCGTCGCTCGCCAGCTCGTAGCCGGCGATCCAGGGCAGCGGGGGCAGCGCCATGGACGCGCCGGGATCGAACTGCGCGCGAAAGGCTTCGGCGTCCATCAGGTGCAGCGCCCCGCGTTCCGTCTGCTGCACGAACTCGGTGCCGGACGGGCCGGCCACCCGGTCCGAGGGCAGGCCCGCATAGCGTGCATAGCGCGTGGCCGCCTCGGCCGGATCCGCGAGTACGAGGAACACGCGGCGCAGGCCGGCTGCGCGGTTGGCATGGTCCAGCCAGCGCAGTTGCCAGACGCCCTCCGGGGTCTGGTGGCCGCAGAACTGGATGCGACCCTCCGGCATCGTGCCCGGCGGCGTGCGGGTGACCACGAAACGGACGGTGGTGGTGCCCGAAGCGGCTTCGGCTTCGCGCTGCAGGCGCACCGCCGGCGGCGGTGCGAAGCCTTCGGCGCTCAGCCGGGCGTGGTCGGCTTCGGCGTCGGCGGTGCCATAGGCGATCAGGTGCACGCCGGTGTAGCGCGCGATCGCGTCGCGCAGCTGGGCGGCCACCGGCGTGTCCAGGAACGGGGTCAGGAACTCCAGGTAGCCCTCGCGCAGCATCACGCAGCGGTTGCCGGTGCCTGCCGGCACCAGCGGACCATCGGCTTCGAGCCGGTGGAACTGTTCCGAGAACGGCGTCGTGGTGAAGCCGAGCCGTGCCAGGGCCGATGCCGCGGCCTCGCGGTCCGGCACGAAGTGCGCCACATGGTCGAGGTTGAGCGCGCCGGGGGAGGGCACCTGGGCATCATGCACGGCAAGGCGTGGGATCATCGGGACAAGGCTCGTGTCAGGGCCGGCGCGCGACCATGTCGATCTCGACCAGCGCGCCGCGCGCGAGGCCGGTCACGCCGACGCAGGTTCGCGCCGGGCGCCTGCCTGGCGCGAACCAGCTCGCATAGGCGGCGTTCATCTGCGCATAGTGCTCGTCGAACTTCAGCAGGAACACGCGCACCTGCACCACGTTCTCCAGCCCCAGCCCGACGCCCTTCAGCACCGTGGACAGGTTCTTCATCACCTGGTGCGTCTGCGCCTCGATGCCTTCCGGGTAGGCGGAATCGTTGGCCAGGCCCTCGAACGGCATCTGGCCGGTGACGAACACCCAGCCGTCGGCCTCGACCGCGTGGCTGAAGGGCGCGACCGGGTCGGGTGCACCATCGATCATGTGGAACATCGGCATCGACATCGGGACATCCTCTCGGGGTTCGGCCTCAGTAGCCGCGTGCGGGCTCCACGATGTTCTTCAGCTTGCGCCCGGCCAGCCGGCGCCCGAAGTTCTCGAACCAGAAGTCGAGCAGGAAGTCGATGTAGCGAGGATCGTCGCAGGTGATGTGCGGCAGCACGACCAGGTTGGGCACGGTCCACAGCGGCGAAGCGGCCGGCAGCGGCTCGGGCGAGAACACGTCTAGGATCGCACCCGACAGCCGGCCGCTGGCCAGCCGTTCGCACAGGGCGTCGTAGTCGACCACCGGCGCGCGGCCGATGTTCATCAGGCCGGCGCCCTGCTTCATCCGGTCGAGCAT
>JAIENF010000364.1 GCA_019751575.1 Burkholderiales bacterium | reverse complement strand
TGCGGGCACCTGCTCGCGGTCGCCCAGGCATGCAGGGAGCGGGCGCTTTCCGGCCCTTCGGGCAGTGGGAGCGGGGCGGCATCGGTGGCGCGTGCGTGGCCGGCGTCGCTGCGAAGGATCGCCCCGTTGAGGATGCTGTGGCCTGAACTGCTCGCACAGCTGGGACCGGATGCTGCCTTGCCGCAGGTGCTCGACGCAGGCCCTGGCGCGTTGCAGGACGGCGATGCGCTGCCCGCACTCGAGCGCCTTGTCAGGCAGGCCATGGGCGAGGTCGAACGCCTGGGCGCGTCGAACGAGCCTTCGATGCCTTCGGCAGCGGCGGCGTCCCTGCCCGGTCCCGGGGTGCCTGCGCGCTTCGGCGAACTGCTGTGGGCGCTGGAAGACCACCTCAAGCTGGTCGAGTCCTGCTGCAGGGATGCGCGCGCGCTGCTCGACGATGGTCCCGCACGGACCGTGCAGCGGTTGAGGGCGGTGGCGGATCGATGCGAGGCGCTGGCCTGGGAGCCGCAGTTCGCCTTCCTGTACCACGCCCGCCGGCACCTCTTGCACCTGGGCTTCCGGGTCGCCGAGCAGGAACTCGACGCGGGCTTCTACGACCTGCTCGCCTCCGAGTCGAGGCTCACCAGCCTGCTGGCGATCGCCAAGGGCGACGTGCCGGTTGCACACTGGGCTTCGCTCGGGCGACCCTTCTATGCGCTCGGTGCCGGCGCCGGGCTGCGTTCGTGGTCGGGGTCGATGTTCGAGTACCTGATGCCGGCGCTGATGCTGGATGAACCCGATGGCAGCGTGCTCCACGAGGCTGCGCGGGTGGCGGTGGCCGAGCAGATCGCGTACACGGCCGGACAGGGCGTTCCCTGGGGCATCTCCGAATCCGCCTATGCCGGGCGAGACCATACGCTCGCCTACCAGTACGCGCCGCAAGGCGTGCCGCGGCTCGCCCTGCGCCGCACGCCGCCGGATGAACTGGTCATCGCGCCGTATGCCACCGTCCTGGCGGCGCAGGTCGCGCCGCGACAGGCGCGCACGAACCTCGCCGCGCTGCAGGCGCTGGGTGGCCGGGGGCGTTACGGCTTCATCGAGGCGCTGGACTTCACGCCTGCGCGGCAGGCCAGCGGCGACGTGTTCACGCCGGTCGGGACGTTCATGTCCCACCACCAGGGGATGACGCTGGCCGCGCTCGCCAACCTGCTGCTCGACAACGCGGTGCAGCGCTGGGGCATGGCCGATCCGCATGTCGAAGCGGTGTCTTCGCTGCTGCATGAACGCGCGCCACGCGAGGTCTCGATGCTGCATGCGCCGCCGTCCGGCCCGGCGCCGAGCGTGCTGCGCAAGCAGGCGCCGCGCGTGCTGCGCGAACTGAAGCCCGGCCATGCCGCGATCGAACCGACCCACCTGCTTTCGAACGGCCGCTACCATGTGTCGCTGCGTGCCAATGGTGCGGGCTGGAGCCGGCGCGGCCGGGTCGGCATCACGCGCTGGCGAGACGACCTGCTCCGGGATGCGTGCGGCAGCTTCTTCCATGTTCGCTGGTCCGGGCAGCCGCGGCCGGTGTCTATCACCAGCCATCCGGCACCGGATGCGGACGCCGCCTACGAGGCCGTGTTCCATGCCGACCGGGTCTGCTTCGACGCCCGCTGGCGCAGCCTGCGCGCGCACGTGACCGTTTGGGTCAGTCCAGAGGACGACATCGAGTTCCGGCAGGTCGAACTGTACAACCTCGGCGAACAGGTGCTGGACATCGAACTGATGTCCTCGTTCGAGGTGACGCTCAGCGAGCCGGCCGCGGACGAGGCGCACCCGGCATTCATGGGCCTGTTCGTGCGGGCGGCATGGAATGCGGACGACCAGGCGCTGATGTTCGAGCGTACGCCGCGCCTGCCCTCGGAAGTGGCGCTGCAGGCTGCGCACTTCCTCGCAGAGGGCGATCCCCAGGTGGTCGGCGTGCGGGTACAGACCGACCGCCAGCGATGGCTGGGGCGAAACCACGATGTCGCCCGGCCGCTGGCTTCCTTCGACCGGGTGCCGGAAGTCAGCGGCGCGCTGGATACCGGCCTCGATCCGGTCGCGGCCCTGGGCGTGCGCCTGCGCATCCCCGCGGGCTCGCGTGCAAGGCTGACCTTCGCCACCGCGGCCTCCGACGACGGCGGCACGCTGCGCGCGATCATCGACAAGTACCGGCAGCCGACCCACGTTGCGCGCGCGTCGCTGATGTCGGCCACGCTCGGCAGCATCCGGCTGCACGTGGTGCGGCTCAGTCCGGCGAACCTGGCGGCGATCCAGACGCTGACCACGGCGCTCCTGGCGACCGTCACGCGGCCGCTCGTGCGGGACGAGGCTTCCGCCGCCGCCCCTGTCGCTTCCTGCGACCGCAGGCTGCTCTGGCGGTTCGGCCTCTCCGGCGACCTGCCGGTCCTGCTGGTCTCCGCTGGCTCGATGCAGGGGCTGGGCCTGGTGCGCGCGCTCGCTGAAGCGCTGCGTCTCTGGTCCTGGGGCGGCGTGGCCTGTGACCTGGTCGTGCTGAGCACGGAGCCGACGTCGTACCAGATGCCGCTGCAGCAGGCGATCGCGGCGCTGCGCGACAGCCATGCGGCGGATGGTGGCCTGGAGGGCGCGGTCGCCAGCACCGCCTTCCACCTGCTGCGCGCCGAGGAGCTGTCGACGGAGGAGCTTGCGGCATTGAATGCGATCGCACGCTGCCATCTGGTGGCCGATGGGCGTCCGCTGGTCCACCGGCTGCGCGAATGGATCGATCGGCACGACGGCGAAGCGGCCGCGCGCCGCGCGGCCGGACAGGTCGTGGTGCCGCTGTCGGCGGATGGCGCCGGCCTGCCGCCGGGCGCGCCGCAGCGTGCACAGGGCCGGTTCATCGCAGGATCGGGCGCGTTCGAGTTCGA
>JAIENF010000017.1 GCA_019751575.1 Burkholderiales bacterium | reverse complement strand
GGGCGACCTCACGGAAGATCCAGGGCCGCCCCTGGGCCGCGCGGCCGATCATCACTGCATCGGCACCGGTGGCAGCGGCGCCTGCAGCGGCGGCTTCGCCGGCCGCCGGTGCCTGGGCCGCGCGCCCGGCCACCGCTTTGTCGAAGGTGGACGGCAGCCTGCGGCTGTCGCCGGTGGTGCGCAAGCTCGCGGCCGAGCATGGCGTCGATCCCGCGCAGGTCCCCGGCACCGGCCGTGATGGACGGGTCACCCGCGAGGACATGCTGGCCTTCGTGGAGGCGCGCAAGCCGGGCGCTGCACCGTCGATGCCGGTGTCCGCTGCAGCCGCCGCTGCGCCCGCGCCGGCTGTTGCACGGGCAGCACCGGTCGCGCCGTTCAGTGCGCCGCCCGCGTCCACCGGACCGTCCGAGCGCATCCGGCTGAATCCGATCCGCAAGCGCACCGCGGAGCATCTCGCGCGTGCATGGGTGACCGTGCCGGCGGTGCTGCAGGCGATCGAGGTCGACTTCCACAAGGTGGACGAGGCACGCAAGGCGGCGGGCGGCGGCTGGAAGGCGCGCGAAGGCTTCTCGCTCACCTACCTGCCGTTCATCGCGCGTGCGGTGTCGATCGCGCTGGCGAAGTTCCCGCGCCTGAACTCGAGCGTCGACGGCGATGAACTGGTCCTGCACAAGCGCATCAACCTCGGCATCGCGGTCGACATGAACTTCGACGGCCTGATGGTGCCGGTGGTGAAGGACGTGCCGTCGAAGTCGCTGCCGCAGATCGCGCGCGAGGTGAACGACCTCGCCCAGCGCGCGCGATCGAACCGGCTGAAGCCGGACGACCTGTCCGAGGCCACCTACACGCTGTCCAACTCCGGCGTGTTCGGCACGGCATTCACCGCGCCGATCGTCAACGTGCCACAGGTTGCGATATTGTCGACCGACGGCGTGCAGAAGAAGCCGGTGGTGGTCGAGGGACCGGCGGGCGACAGCATCGCCATCCGCCCGGTCGGCATGCTCGCGCAATGCTTCGACCATCGTGCGGTCGATGGTGCCTACTCGGCGGCGTTCCTGAAGGAAGTGAAGACGGTGCTCGAAACCCGGCACTGGGTACAGGACCTCGAAGCCTGACCCTTGGCGGTTCCCTGTGTGCAGCATCGGGCGGCGGATCGAATCCGCCACCGAAACGGAGGAGTGCGGCAATGAACCAGAGGATGCAGTTTTCGCTGGACGTGGCGTTGAAGCTGGGTGCAGTGGCGCTGGGCGCCGCGACCTTCATGCTCGGGGCATCGCAGGCCCAGGCCCAGTCCTGGCCGGTCAAGCCTATCCGGATGATCGCGCCGTTCCCGCCGGGCGGCACGTCCGACGTCATCGGCCGCGTCGTCGGTGGCAAGCTCCAGGAGGTCCTCGGGCAGACCGTGCTGGTCGAGAACCGGGCCGGGGCCGGCGGCAGCGTGGGCACCGAAGTGGCGGCGCGCACCGCGCCCGACGGCTACACGATCCTCGTCGGCAACGCGAGTCCGATCTCCATCAACCCGTTGCTGATCAAGTACCAGTACGACACGCTGCGCGATTTCGCCTCGATCGCGCTGGTCGCGCGCTCGCCCCAGCTGCTGGTGGTGCATCCGTCGTTCCCGGTGAAGACCGTCAAGGACCTGGTGCCGTTCATGAAGGCACAGAGCGGCAAGGTCAACTATGGTTCGTCGGGCATCGGCACCCTCGCGCACCTGGCGGCCGAGCAGTTCAAGACCATGACCGGCACCGACATCACCCACATCACGTACAAGGGATCGGGCCTGGTGGTGCTGGACATCGTCGCCGGCAACGTGCCGATGTCCTGGGCCGACATGGCGCCTGCGCTGACCCAGGTCAAGGCAGGCAAGCTGCGCGCGATCGCCGTGACCTCGGCGAAGCCCAGCCCGCTGCTGCCTGACGTGCCGACGATGGCATCGGTCCTGCCCGGCTTCGACATGGTGAACTGGTGGGGTCTTTTCGTGCCCGCCGGCACGCCGCAGCCGATCATCGGCCGGCTGAACAGCGAACTGGTGAAGATCATGCGGGCCCCGGACGTAGTCGAGCGTTTCGCCGGACTGGGCGTCGAAGCCCTGTCGAGCACGCCCGAGGAACTCACCGCACTCGTGAAGGCCGAGATCGCGAATTTCAGCAGGCTGATCAAGGCCGCCAACATCAGGGCCGACTGACCGGACGTCGCTCGGTCGCCCGCCGCTTTCCTTTCCTCAACCTCTGATCTGGAGAACCCCATGGCAACTGCAAACCTCAAGCAACACAAGCTCGGCTGGATCGGCATCGGCCGCATGGGCTATGCGATGGCTGCGAGGCTGGCGAAGGTCGGCTGCGACCTGTCCGTCTGGAACCGCACGAAATCGAAGGCCGAGCCGCTGAAGGAATACGGCGCGAAGGTCGTCGACAACCTCAGTGACCTCGCCGGCTGCGACATCATCTTCACCATGGTCTCCACCGGCGACGACGTGAAGGAAGTGCTGTACGGCCCGAACGGCGTGATGTCGAAGGGCGGCAAGCCGAAGCTGGTGATCGACTCCACCTCGATCTCGCTCGAAGCCTCGGCCGAGATCCGCGCCGAGCTCGCCTCGCGCGGCGTGCAGATGCTGGCTGCGCCGGTGTCGGGCAACGCCAAGGTGATCAAGGCCGGCAAGCTGACCATCGTCGCCTCCGGCCCGCAGGCCGCGTTCGACATGGCGCTGCCCTACCTCGACGTGGTCGGTGCCGGCGTGTCCTATGTCGGCGAAGGCGAACTCGCCCGCATCGCGAAGATCTGCCACAACGTGATGCTCGGCGTGGTGATCCAGAACCTGTGCGAGATCACCGTGCTGGCCGAGTAGGCCGGCATGAAGCGCCACCAGTTCCTCGACTTCCTGAACAAGAGCGTG
>JAIENF010000777.1 GCA_019751575.1 Burkholderiales bacterium | reverse complement strand
CGGCGGCGCACGCATGCCCGATGCACTGCGGGCGGCGCCTCCAGCTCCGGAGCGGCCCTCGTCCGACATCCACCATCCCTTTGCCCGCTCGCGCGCGAGGCGGAGGGTGCCCGGTAGCGCCAGCCGCAGCAACACGGCCGCGAACCCGGCACTCGCAGGCGCAGCCGCAGCCGCGGCCTTCATCGCGGCGTGTCGGGGCCCGCCCCGCAACGCCCGGCGAGCCAGCTTGAACGCCACCAGCGCGCCCAGTGCAGCCAGCGGCCCGCTGTAGCTGCCCGGCCTGCCCGCATGGACTTTCAGCAGGTCCAGGCCCGAGCGGACGGCGTGGTCGGCAGTCGCCACGTCACGCTCGGCTTCCAGCAATGCCCGGTGGTGCGCCGCGTCGACCGGGCTCATCCTGGCGTTCCGGCGGAAGGATCGGCTGGACGGACGGGCGACGGACGCAATGCCCGCGCAGTGGCGTCGAAGTTGATCGTCGCGAGCAAGGCACGCGCGCTGCGCATCCCCAGCCAACCCAGCAGGAGACAGGCGGCTCCCACGGCCAGGAGCACCCATGGCCACTGGAACCCGGCCAGCACCGCCCAACCGATCACCGCACCCACCAGCGAAAGCCAGGCGGTGGCAAGCATCAGCAGCGCGGCCGCTGCGAGCGCCAGCGCGCCAGCGGCGACCTGCAACGCCCGGCGCGATTCGACCCTGAAGAGACGGACGCGCGCGTCCACGGCCGAGCGCAGGGCCACCGATACGCCGCAG
Organism: Burkholderiales bacterium; assembly: GCA_019751575.1. Classification (GTDB taxonomy): domain Bacteria; phylum Pseudomonadota; class Gammaproteobacteria; order Burkholderiales; family CAIKXV01; genus CAIKXV01. Next base: position 2,138 of record JAIENF010000777.1, on the reverse strand, counting down.
ACCACACCCCGCCAGGTCTTCCCCTGCGGGTCGTCTTCGCGCTCGCCCTGGCCCGGCCGCGATCCGGCGCCGCGCCCCTGGTGGGATGCGCCCGGCCCGTCCACTACCGGGCCCAGAAGCGGCCGACCAGCAACGCGACGACGGCGATGACGCCGATGGTCGCAAGCGGACGTTCCTTCACGTAGGTGCGCGCATCGTCCATCCAATGGTCGCCGGATTCCATGAGGTCGTGCGCCGTCGACTGCAGGTGATGCGTCGCGCCTTCAGCGGTGGAACGCATGCGCTCGACCACCGGCGCCACGGAAGCAGCCACGCGGTCGACGGTCTCATGCGCCCTGGCCGTCGCTCGCGCCACGGTGCGTTCAGTCTCGTTGTCGGAAATGCTGGCGGTGCCGGAGGGGTTGTTCATGAGGGTACTCCCAGTGTGGGTTCGGATCGGCCGCGCGGAATGGCAGCCGCTCTCGCCTGAAACCCTAGGCAACGGCCGTGCCTGCCCGGGCGGCAGACGGCCGGCGCAAGGTCATCGCCCGGCAGGCGTCGCCGCATTGGCCAGCACTGCCGCGCGTGCTGCGGCCAGCACCAGTCCCACGATGCGCGTGTTCATTCAACGACCCCCGATGCACGAGGCCTGTCGCGGCGCCGGCAAGCCGCATCAGCCATGCCCAGCTTCACGTGCAGCCGGATCATCCTTCGTGGATGGTCGGATCGGGTATCCCGTGATCCGCCATCATCGACGCGCAGGCCCGTCCGAGCCGCCACCGGATGATGGCGGACGTGCAACTGCGGGCGATACACTCGGGAGATGCGTCCCGCCCAGGCACCCCGCTCTCCCCGTCCCGCCCGACACCACTCCTCGGGCTGGCGAAAGGTGGCATCGGCGGCGCTGGTCGTCCTGACCGGATTCGCCGCCCTCTCCTGGGGATCGACCGCATCGGCCCATCCGCTCGATCGTGCCGGAGGCATCATCGGGGTCCTGCCCCTGCCCGAGGTCTTCGGGCCAGGCGCCTGCACACCCTACAAGCCGAAGGAGGTCCTGGTCTACCGGAAGCCCGACCGGATCGAACGCGGCGGCCGTCATATCCATCCGGCCCGGATGCCCGCGCCTTCGCCGGGCGGCGGGTGCGAGCCGGTGCGGGCGCTCGTTTCGCCAGCAGGCAGCCGCAAGGGCATCGAGCTGCCCACCGTCGAGGTCGCCTACGAGCAACCGGCCGCGATCGTGCTTGAACGCCGACCGCGCTGGTACCGCATCGCACTGGCGGAAGGCAGCGGCTGGATCAACGTCGAAGACACGCGGCGTTTCGTCCCGCTGACCCGCCTGCTGTCAAACAACATGACCTACCTGCGGGGTGGCACCTCCGTACCGCTGGCCGCGCAACCCGGCCTGCCCGCGGCGGCCGGCGCCCGGCCGCTCGATGGCGACATCGCAGCCAGGGTGCTTGCCACCCGCCGCCTGGACGGCGTGTTGTGGCTGCAGGTGGATACCCGCGACGCGGACGTGTGCAAGGCGCGTCCGCCGGTCGCGATCTCGGGCTGGATCCCGATGCTCGACCCGACCCGGGGCGACGTGCCGTCCGTCTGGTTCTGGTCGCGCGGCTGCTGACTGCGGAGCGGATCCGCTACTTCGCCGGCGCGCGCAGCAGTTCGGGCATCAGCTGCTCTCGCACGAACGCCTCGCCGATCTGGTCGACCCGGTCCGCCCCGATCCGCTCCAGCACCGCATCCGCGCTGCCTGCGAGCTTCCATTCCTTGTATTCGTCCGCCAGCGACAGCCCCATCGCCTCGCCAAGCAGCGACACGTAGTTCACGACCTTGAACGGCTCGCTCGCTTCCAGCCCGCACAGCACACGCTGGCAGGAATGGAACACGGTCGCCACCGTATCGGCGCGCGCATCGCGGGCGAGGTCGCACACCCCACGGGTCACGTCCTTCAGTGCCGCCGGGACCGACACCAGCGCGGAACACATGTGCCCGGGAACCGCGACGTCGGTGTCGACCAGTTCCAGGCCCGGGATCAGCCGCAACAGGTCCGCCACCAGCGGATTCACGTCGACCTCGCGGAAACCGAAGTGCCGGTGCAGCACCACGCGCCGCTCGACCCGGTGCACGAGCCGTTCGCGCAGCCGCTCGCGCTGCGCATG
>JAIENF010000698.1 GCA_019751575.1 Burkholderiales bacterium | reverse complement strand
ATCCGCTCGCCGACCGCCAGCACCGCCGGCAATACCTGCACGCCGGCCTGGCACGAGACGAACCTGTGGCCTTCGCACAGTTCGACGGAGCGGCCGGCGATGCCGTTGAGCAACGCCGCCGTCCTCACGTCGGTGCGCACCAGCGGCGTGCAGACCAGCGTTGCTTCGCCATCGACGCTGCCCCGGGCGAGCAGCGCGCGGCGCAGTTGCACCACCTCGGGCTGCAGCGAGCCTGCGAGCATCACGCCCAGGGTGTCGAGCAGGACCAGCCGCGCCTGGTGCTGCACCTCCGCCGGCAGGTCGCCCCAGCGCGTGCATGACGCGTGGGCGGCGAGCGTATCGACCGTCTTGCTCATCTTGGCACCTTCGCTATCCGCAGGCCCGGTCAGTCGACCTTGATCTTCGCTTCCTTGACCAGCCGGGACCACATCGCGATCTCACTGCGCACCAGCTTGTCGAGTTGTGCCGGCGTACCCCCGACCGGCACCGCGCCCTCGCTCAGGAAACGCTCGCGGAACTCCGGCACCTTCATCGCGCGCGCCACCTCGGACTGCACGCGATTGACGATGTCGGCGGAAGTGCCTGCCGGCGCGAACAGCGCGAACCAGCCCTGCGCCTGGAAGCCATTGAGCCCTTGTTCGCCCACCGTTGGCACGTCAGGCAGTGCCGGCGAGCGCTCGGCGGTCGTCATTGCCACTGCGCGCAGCTTGCCGGCACGGATCTGTGCCATCACGGTCTCGATCGTGGCGAACATCACCTGCGTTTCTCCGGTAAGCACGCCGGTCATGGCCTGTCCGCCGCCCTTGTAGGGCACCTGCGTCAGGCGGGTCTGCGTCGCCGCCATGAACGATTCGCCAGCCAGATGGATCAGGCTTCCCGGACCGGCCGTGGAATACAGAAGTTCACCCGGCTTGGCCCGTGCAAGCTTGACCAGGTCGAGCACTGTCTTCACCGGCAGCGAGGGGTGCGCGACGACCACCAGCGGCACCGTGGTCACGACAGAAATGGGGGCGAAGTCCTTGACCGGGTCGTAGCCGAGCTTCGGATACAGTGCAGCGGCCGCGCTGAAGGCGGCCGAGGACAGCAGCAGGGTGTATCCGTCCGGCGGCGCCTTGGCGACGAACTCGATGCCGACCGTGCTGCCCGCGCCAGGCCGGTTCTCGACGACCATCGTGCCGAGGGTCTCGGTCAGTCGTTGCGCGACCAGGCGGCCGAAGATGTCGGCACCGCCGCCGGGCGCGAACGGCACGACGAGGCGGATCGGCTTTTCCGGATACTTCTGCGCCTGGGCGCCACCCGTCAGGCCGAAGGCCAGCAGCAGGGCTGCGCAAACGGCGGCGGCCAGTCGGTGCGCCGTCCCGCGACGGGCAGGTAGGGAAAGATACAAGATGGAAGCTCCTGATAGGTTCACGACGCGTCTTACAGCGCGGCCAGACGATACCACTTCGGGATCGGTGACCGCATCGAAGATGCCGCAGTGCGGTTGGACGAAGCGGCGCAATGACGCCGCCGGGAAGCCGGACCCGTCGATCTGGCCGGTGCCTTCCGCCAGGCCTGCCTGGCCCTGATTCCCGCCTGGCTGACGGATCGTGAAGGTCGACCACGCAGTTTGCGTGCCAGTCGCCCTTGATCCTGCCCGGGATCTGCCGATAACGCTATATTGCTCGTGTCATCGCCGCGTCACGGTCATGATGGATAACGCAAGTCCACGGCGCGATTGAACTTTCGGACTACCGCAGGTCCCGCGCCGCTACAATCCCCAGATGAGCAGATGCAGATCGACCGTACCGAATCTCTCCCGACAGCCCGTGTCTTGAATCCGACATCGAATGCCGTTGCCAACGATGTGGCCCGCGCGCGCCTGCCACGGACGCAGCGCGCCTGTGCGCCGCGGTCGCGCGGGTTCACGCTGCTCGAACTGCTGGTGGTGATGGTGATCCTCGGCCTGCTGGCAGGCTATGTCGGCCCGAGGTATTTCGGGCAGATCGGAAAGTCCGAGGTCAAGGCCGCCCGGGCACAGATCGAGTCGCTGGCCAAGGCACTCGACCAGTATCGACTCGACGTCGGCCGCTATCCCACGACCGAGCAGGGGCTGGCTGCACTGAACGCCCGGCCGGGCAACGAGCCGAAGTGGGACGGCCCCTACCTTTCCAAGGCGCTGCCGCAGGACCCCTGGGGCCGTCCGTACCAGTATCGCAGCCCGGGCGAACAGGGTGAGTTCGACCTGTTCTCCTTCGGCCGGGACGGACAGCCGGGTGGCACCGACGACGCTGCAGACGTGGCCTTCAGATGACCGCGCCCGACGGACTGGAACGATGCGGGTAGAGATAAAGGCGGTCAACCGCGCGGGGCAACTGGAAACCTTCTCGGCAGACCATTCCGACGTGGGAGAGGCCGTGCAACGCGCCGAGGGGCGCGGCTACCGTGTGCTCACGGCGCGGCCTCGCGGCAGCCACCGGATCGACTTGTCCGGCGGGCGCACGCGGTTCCCGCTGCTGCCGTTCAGCCGTGAACTGCTGTCCCTCCTCGAAGCGGGGCTTTCGTTGACCGAATCGCTGGATGCCCTGGTCGAGAAGGAACCCCGTGCCGGCGTGCGCGAGACGCTGAGCACGCTGGTCCACGACCTGCGCGAGGGACGCAGCCTGTCCCAGGCGCTCGACCGGCAGTCCGAGGCATTCCCCGCGCTCTATGTCGCGACCATACGCGCCAGCGAGCAGACCGGAGACCTGCCCGAGGCACTCGGGCGATTCGTGTCCTACCAGGCCCAGGCCGACCTGCTCCGGCGCACGGTGGTCAGTGCGTCGATCTATCCGGTGCTGCTGATCGGCGTGGGCGGGATGGTCGCGCTGTTCCTGCTGGTGTACCTCGTGCCCCGGTTCAGCGAGATCTAC
>JAIENF010000203.1 GCA_019751575.1 Burkholderiales bacterium | reverse complement strand
GGTCGGTCCAGGTCAATGCAGCGTCCATGCAGCGTGCGTCCGTTCAGCCAGTGGTCGATCGTGCGGTCGATTCTTGCGGTGGGCGCAGCGCGTGCAGCCCACGCGTTGCGCACGCCCCGCGCGTGCCGTTCACGCAGCGCGCTGCGCGAGTTCCGACGGCAGGAAGCGCTGGGCTTCCATCTGGATCACGGCCTTCAGGCCGGCTGCCCCCGAACAGGCCGGGATCGAATCGATCGCCTCTGCGATCAGCCGGTCGAGGTGGGCCACGGCCGCGGTCACGCCCATGTGGGCGACCGAGTTCGGACGGCCGAGGCGCTTGTCCTGCCCGATCGGCTTGCCCAGTTCGGCTTCGGTCGAACACACGTCGCGGATGTCGTCGGCGACCTGGAACGCCTCTCCCAGGCGCTCGCCCAGCTTGCGCCAGGGCAGCGATTCATGGCCCGCGGCTTCTGCACCGGCCATCGTCGCCGCACCGAACAGTGCGCCGGTCTTGGCGCGCTGGTACTCGGCCAGGGCCACGTGCGATTCGCACTCCCAGGCCTGGCCGGCGACGATGCCCGAGGGCATGCCGACGGCGCGGCCGATGATGTTCATCAGCGGCCCGAGGCGGCGCGGCGCGGTGCCACAGCCACGCGCCAGCGTCTGGAAGGCCAGCACGATCAGCGCATCGCCGGCAAGCACGGCCAGCCGCTCGCCGAACGCGCGGTGGACCGAAGGCTTGCCGCGGCGGGTGGGCGCATCGTCGAAGCAGGGCAGGTCGTCATGCACCAGCGAGGCGCAGTGCAGCAGTTCGATCGAGGCCGCGGCGGACTCGGCGATCTCCGGGTTGTCCTCGCCGCAGGCACAGGCCACGGCCAGGGTCAGGCGCGGACGGATCCGGGCACCCCCGGGGAACACCGAATACCGGATCGCGGCCGCGAGCCGGGGCGGACAGCCAGGTTCCTGCGCCTGCGCCACGGCCACTGCAAGCGACTGCTCTATCGCGCACGACAGGGCCTGCTCGATTCGGTTCAACGGGTCCATTTCCGCTCCTCGGGGATCATTCGGGCACTCGTCCGGATGTCCACGGCTGCAGATGCATGGCTTGGGCGCCGATCCGTCAGGCTAGGTTGTCATCCAGAGTGTCACGCACTTTAGACATGTTGCCCCCGCCGCGTCAATCGGAATCTCTGGTCGCCTTCTCCCCCGTGGCCTCCCGGGTCGCGTCCCCGGCATGATCCTTCCGCTCGGCTGCGGCCCGCTCGGCCGCCTCCCGGGCCAGGCGAGCCCGGCGGTCGCGGTCGACCGAGCGCAGCTGCCAGATGCCGAACGCGAGGATGCCGCCGAACACCAGCAGCACCTCGATCAGCTTGACCAGCCCGGCGTCCATGCCCGCCCGCCTCAGCCGGCGGCCGCCATGGCGCGCAGGTGCCCGGCGACCTCTGCAGCCCGCTCTTCATGGGCCAGGTGTCCCAGCCCGGCCAGCTCGACGACACGCGAACCGGGCACCCGATCCCGGATGCGCAGCGCATCGCCGGGGCGCACCGTCCGGTCGCGGGTGCCGACCATCAGCAGCAGCGGGCAGGGCAGGCGCGGCAGGTCACGTTCCAGCGGGGTCAGGTCCCAGCTGGCCATCATCCGCAGCACGCCTGAGACATGGGCGGCATTGCGCACCAGGCGGCCGTAGAGCGCGACACCTTCGGCATCGAGGATGGAACCGGTGCCACGGATCAGGCGTTCGGTCGCCGCGCCGCCGGCCGCACGCCATGCGAAGAACCGGGGTACCAGCGAACTCGCGGACAGCAGCTTCGCAGCCGGCAGGAACACCTGCCCGGCGATCCCCTGCAGGGGCAGGAGCGCGGCGTTGATGCCGGCCAGCGCCCGCAGGTCGAGCAGGCCGTCGATGCACATGCGCGCGAGCACCGCGGCCCCGGCCGAATGCCCGAGCGCAAAGGATGGCGCCATGCCGAGCGACCCGTGCAGCTGCACCAGCAGCTGCGACAGCGCGGCCGCCATCCCGGGCAGCGACAGGTCGGCATCACCCGGCGTGCGGGTGAAACCGTGCCCGGGCAGGTCGGGCGCGACCACCGTGAAGTCTTCCGCCAGCAACGGTGCCAGCGTGCGCCACGAGTGGGTCGCGGCACCGGTACCGTGAAGCAGCAGGATGACCGGTCGCCCGCGCGTGGGATCCCCGACCACCTGCACATGCCAGCGCAGGCCGCCGCAGTCGATGAAGCGGCTGGCGGTGCGGTTCGGCCAGTCGGCGCCGTCGGTGTCCCAGTCGAGGGGCGCCGGCGCCTCGGTCATGAGCCGCGAGCCTGCCGTGAGCGCCCGCCCGCAGCCGTCTCGCTCGCCACCACCTGCTTCACCGCACCGGACAGTGCGGCCGAATCCGCGTATGGCAGCGCGAGATAGCGCGCACCCATCGCAGCCGCGATCTTCTCCGCGGCTGGCTGCGGCCGGGGTCCGGTATCGATCAGCAGCGTCTGCACCCCGCACAGGCGGAGCTCCGCCGCCGCCTGCAAGGCATCGGACTGCGCACGCTCGCGGTCAGGCTTTCCGTCGCGCGCCAGGTTGCCGCGTCCGTCGGTGATCATGATCAGCACGGCGCTGTCGCCCTTCCGCCGCACGGACTCGGCCAGCACGCGCGAGGCGTCGATGCCCGCGGCGAGCGGCGTACCTCCGCCACCGGGCAACCCGGCGAGCGAACGCTTGGCGCGGGTGAGCGACCGCGTCGGCGGCAGCACGATCTCGGCCTCCGCCCCCCGGAAGGCGATCAGCGCGACCTGGTCGCGCCGCACATAGCAGTCGGCCAGCAGCAGTTCGACCGCGCCCTTGGCTTCGGCCAGCCGGTTCAGCGCCTGCGACCCGGAGGCATCGACCGCGAAGATGGTCGTGGTCTGCGCGCG
>JAIENF010000765.1 GCA_019751575.1 Burkholderiales bacterium | reverse complement strand
GTGCCGGCCTACGTGGTGTTCCACGATGCAACGCTGGTCGAGATGGCGATGCTGAAGCCGCAGACGCTGGACGAGCTGCGGCGGGTGAGCGGCGTCGGCGACACCAAGCTCACGCGCTATGGCGAGGCGTTCCTGGCGGCGCTGCGCGAAGGCGCGTGACGGTGCGGGCGCTTGCAGTATAGTGAGCCGAACGCGCGCCGCCGTTCATGCAGGCGCCGCACCATGAGGAGAGACCGGATGGACCTCAGACCGCTCAGCCCGGACTTTGGCGCCGAAGTGCTCGGCGTCTCGCTCACCGATGTCGCCGACACCGGCCCGCGCGGCGAAGAAGCCTATGCCTTCGTGCGTGCCGCGTTCGAGGAACACTCGGTGCTGCTGTTTCGCCGGCAGGAGATCACCGACGAGGCGCAGATCGCCTACTCGCGCCGTTTCGGCACGCTCGAGGTGGCCAAGGTGGCTTCCCTGGGTGAAGGCACGCCGTTCAGCATCCTGACCAATGTCGACCGCGACACCGGCAGGCTGGTCGCGCCCGACCACAAGGAGTCGCTGCGCGCGAAGGCCAACCAGCTCTGGCACACCGACAGCTCGTTCAAGCAGCATCCGGCGCTGGCGTCGGTGCTGTCGGCGCGCATCATCCCGCCGACCGGCGGCGAGACCCAGTTCGTCTCGCAGCGCGCGGCCTGGGCGCGGCTGCCGGAATCGAAGAAGGCGCGGCTGTTCGATGCCTGCGTCTGGCACGACTATGCGCATTCGCGCGGGCAGATCGCGCCTCACCTGGCGTCAGAGCGCGAGCGCGCGGCGATGCCGCCGGCCTGCTGGCGCATCCGCTGGCGCAATCCGGTCAACGGGCGGGATTCGTTCTATCTCGCGTCCCATGCGTATGCGATCGAGGGCCTGCCGGACGCCGAATCGAAGGCGCTGCTCGCCGAGCTGATGGAACACATCACCGACCCGGCGCATGCCTACACCCACGAATGGCAGGCGGGCGACGTCGTGATGTGGGACAACCGGGCGACGATGCATCGCGGCCGCCCGTGGCCGGCCGGCGACCATGCACGGTTGATGAAGCGCACGACGATCAGCGCATCGGATGCGGACGGAGTGGCGGCCACGCGTCCACCGACTTGACCGCTTTGGGGTCAGGTCTTGTCAGTGGGGTCAGGTCTTGCCTTTTGCCTGGTACACCGTCCCCCTGCACTGTTCCCGCTGTTCCGGACACGGCCCTCCCCGCTTGCACTCCCGGGGCGCGCCTCTAAGATGTGGCCCATGATCATCCGTTCCGTCCGCGCGCGTCGCCACGTCGTCCCGCCGCTGTTGCTGTTGCTGGCAATGGTTGCCGGCTGTTCGCGCGACCCGGCCAGCGAACCGCGGTCGCCCGGACCGGCGAGCCATGCACCGACGTCGCCGGACGCAGGGCGGGCCGAAAACGTTGCGCTGGCAGATCTCGGGCGCGAGATCTTCTTCGACACATCACTGTCCAACCCACCCGGCCAGGCCTGCGCGTCCTGTCACGATCCGCGTTGGGCATTCGCGACGCCACGCAGCAAGATGCAGGCTGGCATGGCTCCAGGTGCCAATCCGTCACATTTCGGAATGCGCAACCCGCCGACATTGATGTATGCCTCGTTCAGTCCGGCCCGCCACATCGACCCGGTGCGCGGTACCCTGGTCGGCGGACTGATGCACGACCAGCGCGCCGACTCGCTCGAAGACCAGGCCTTGCGGCCTTTCTTCAACCCGGCCGAGATGGCCAACACCTCGCCGGCCGCGCTGGTGGCGCGCCTGCGCAAGGCCTCGTATGCGCGGCAGTTCGACCAGTTGTTTGGCCGCGGCGCCCTGTCGGACCCCGGCAGCGCGATGCAGCGCGTAGCCAGCGCGGTCGCCGCCTACCAGCGCAGCACGGAGTTTTCGCCGTTCAGTTCCAAGTTCGATGCGGTCATGGATGGCCGTGCCACGTTCGATGCGAGCGAGGCACGCGGCTATGAAGCGTTCCGCGACCGCAACCGTGGCAACTGCGTCGAATGCCATTCCCTCGGCGAGAACCGGGGGCGGCGCGCGCTCTTCACCGACTTCAGCAGCCACAATCTCGGACTGCCGGCCAACCGCGAAAGCCCGTTTTACCGGATGCCGGCCTCGATCAATCCGGATGGGGCCGGCTTCATTGACCTCGGCGTCGCACGCGATCCACGACATGCCGGCATGGAAGGCCGGTTCCGGGTACCGACGCTGCGCAATGTCGCAGTGACGTCACCCTACATGCACAACGGCGTCTTCGCGTCGCTCGGCGAGGCGGTGCGCTTCTACACGACCGGCTGCGTGCCCGGCAACCCGGACCGCTGGGCAGCGCCGGAAGTGGCGGCCGGGCGCGAATGCCGCAAGGTCGGGCGCCTGAAGCTGACCGCACGCGACACGGCCGACCTGGTGAACTTCATGTACACGCTGACCGATGGCTGGTACGACCCGGCCACCGGACTGCCCGGGCCGATGCAGGTCGAACCGATGCCGCCGATCATCGGCGGTGCCGGGCGTATCGCATCCAGCTACTAGTCGTGGGGGCAGGTCTTGCCTTTGGCCTTGATCCCCGGCAGGCAATGGCAAAAGGCAAGACCTGACCCCGGTGCCTTTATCGCTTGGCTGCGGGTGCGCCGACTTCGCGCTTGATCACGACTTCCTCGAACTGCAGGGCCTGTCGGTCGCCGGACGGGAGTAGTACGGCGCCGGCGAACACGACCATCGGCCGCGCAAGCCCGGGGCGGCGGATTTCCTCCGCGGGTTCGTAGACCAGGCGCATCACGGGCGCGCCGGCACCCTGTGCGTCCGCGTCGACATAGTCGACGGTCCGCTGGCCGCACTGTTCGGCGACCTTCACCGGCTT